>JANYCM010000083.1 GCA_025360285.1 Sphingomonadales bacterium | reverse complement strand
AATGCCGGCAGCACTTTGTTCGTAAGGGTAACGCCAGGCGCTGCGCCGCCTGCCGTTATCGGGGGCGGCGCTGTTCACCATCGGCGTCTATGTCGAACCCTTGCGCGCCCTGCCGCCGGCGCTGGTGGCCGATCTGTCACTGGCCGTTGCCGGCGTGCCGGCAGCCGAGGCGATCCGCCGGGGCACGCCGGTGTATCGCGATGCGCTGGCCGCCTATGCAGCCGCGATCAATCGCACCTGACAGTCGGGCATCAAGAGGCTTCGGCAATCGCTTGCAAAATTCACCCAATAGGTTAATATGGCAGGCTTCGCTCTTTGACATCGCTGGCAACTGACATAGCCCATTCGGGGTCAATCATAAAAGCTGCGAAAATATTAACAATTTTCCGTCAATCGCCGAATTTGGACCTAAAAACCGGCCGAAACAGGAAAATGAGGAAAATAACTGTCTAACCCGGTTGACACTAGCCGCCAGAAACCCGGACGAAGATGAACAACAGACGCGCCGTGCTGGCCCGTGTCAGCCGCCGCTACGCGGCAAGCGGACGGCGCGATTCGCCCGTCAGCTGTCGATCACATCAGCATCGGGGCGATCACTGCCATCGGCGATTTCCTCGTGCCAGACGCCGTTTTCGTCTTCCCAACTGATCGGCACAGTCTCGCCGCCCTGGTGCTGGCGTTCGGCGGCGCTGCGTGCGGCGGCCAGCGCTTCGTCATGGGTGGCAAAGGTTTCGGCCATGACGTCGCCCAGCTTGTAGGTCCAGCCGCCATCATGTTGGACGACAAGATAATGGATTTTGGTCACGCGACTCTCCCGCTAAGCTACACGAACGCAGTCTATCAGGCTTTTGGAGCCAGCATCATGCCAATTTCCCAATCCATCGCCGGCCGTGCCCGTGATCTGGGCGGTTTTTCGGTATCGCGGGTGCTGCCAGCGCCGCAGCGGCGTGCGCTGGGGCCGTGCGTGTTTTTCGATGAAATGGGCCCGGCGGATTTCCCGGCCGGGCAGGGGATCGATGTCCGGCCGCATCCGCACATCGGCCTGGCCACAGTCACCTATCTGTTCGCCGGCGGCCTGTCGCATCGGGACAGCCTGGGCACCGTCATCGATATCGCGCCGGGCGCAGTGAACTGGATGACGGCGGGGCGCGGTATTGCGCATTCGGAACGCTCGCCGGCGGCGTTGCGTGCCGTCGGCCATCATATGCACGGTATCCAGTCCTGGGTGGCGCTGCCGGTGGCGCATGAGGAGGATGCGCCGGCGTTCGTCCATCATCCGGCCACCAGCCTGCCTGTGGTCGAACAGGCCGGCGCGCGGTTGGTGATCATTGCCGGCACGATGTTCGGGGCGACGTCGCCGGTGCAATTTCCGCACCCGATCATTTATGCGGAACTGCATCTGGCGGCAGAGGCGGCGGTCGATCTGCCGGTCGATTGGGGTGAACGCGGCGTGTATCCGATCAGCGGTGATGCGCGGCTTGATGGCGAGGCGCTGGTGCGCGGTGCACTGGCGGTGGCAGGGCCGGGGGATGCGCGCCTGGTCGCGCAATCGCCGTTTCACGCGATGATCCTGGGCGGCGCAGCCTTGCCGGAGGCGCGTCATATCGAATGGAATTTCGTCAGCCACAGTGAAGACCGGATCGCCGCCGCCAAGCGCGACTGGCAGGCCGGGCGGCTCCCGGTGGTGCCGGGCGAAAGCGAGTTCATTCCGTTGCCGTGAGGCGTCATTACAGCCGATGACAATCGGCCGGGGGGCGGCTAGGCTGTCGGCCATGTTCATTCGCATTACCGATCAGGTTTCCGTGGCGCCGCAGATTGCGCCCGAAGACATGGCGCTGGCCAAGGCCCAGGGCTTCACCACGGTCATCAACAACCGCCCTGATGGTGAAGCGAACGGTCAACCGAGCGGGGCGGTAATGCGCGCCGCCGCCATGGCCGCCGGGCTGCACTATGCCGAAATTCCGATCGATCATTCCGGGTTCTCGCGTCCGCAGGTCGATACGATGGCGGCCGAACTGGCGGCGGCCGAAGGCGGTGTGCTGGCCTATTGCCGGTCCGGCACGCGATCATGCAATTTATGGGCCTTGGCCGAGGCTGCGCGCGGCGAGGATGCCGATGCCCTGATCGCGGCGGCGGCGGCCGGGGGCTATGACATCGGCGGGTTGCGCCCGATCCTGCACAGCCTAGCCGGGCACGACTGATATGGTCTGGACCTCGCTGTTCGGCATTGTCACGATCATCCTGCTGGCGCGGGCGCTCGGCTTCTCGCGTGTGCCGATGTTGCAGGATACGGCCGAGGCGGCGCGGCTGGCAGCCGATGCGCTGCCGGGGTTCCGGCCTGGCGACGTCGGGCTGGCGGCGGACGGCCGCGGCGCGCTGGTGGCAGGCCAGGATGGCCGGGTGGCGCTGGTGCGACCCTTTGGTGATCGCTGGGTGGTGCGAGTCGTCAACGGGGCCAAAACGGCGATCGTCGATCAGCGGTTGCGGCTGACGCCGGCGGAGGCGATGTTCCCGCCGGTTGAACTGGCGCTGGGTCCGGTGGCGGCACAATGGGCGGCGCGGCTGTGAGCTTTCCCGATCCCGTTCAGATCGCCGTGCCGATCTTCATTGTCGCGATGATCGTCGAAATGTTTGCTATCCGTGCCGGCGCTCGCGGCGATTATGACTGGCGCGATACCGGCACGTCGCTGGCCATGGGCTTTGGCAATACCTTTGCTGCCGTGCTGTTCGGCGCCAGCATCATCGCGCTGGGGGACTGGCTATGGCAGTCCCGGCTGCTGGATATTCCGGCCACGTGGTGGAGCTTGGCGCTGTGCTTCGTCGGCGAGGATTTCTTCTACTATTGGTTCCACCGCAGCGCCCACCGCGTCCGCTGGTTCTGGGCCAGCCATGTCATCCATCACAGTTCGCAGCACTATAATCTGTCCACGGCGCTGCGGCAGACCTGGACAGGGTTTTTCTCACTGAGTTTCATTTTCCGGCTGCCGCTGTTCCTGATTGGCTTTCCGCCCAAGATGATCCTGTTCTGCGCCGGACTGAACCTCGTTTATCAGTTCTTTATCCATACCGAGGCGGTGCGGCGCCTGCCCTTTGGCCTGGAATATTGGCTCAACACCCCGTCGCATCACCGCGTCCATCACGGCACCAACCCGCGCTACCTTGATCGCAACTATGGCGGCGTTTTCATCATCTGGGATCGCTGGTTCGGCACCTTCGAGGCCGAGCGCGATGCAGAACCACCGCGCTATGGCATCATCAAGAATCTCGCGACCTTTAATCCCTTGTGGGTCGCGGCGCATGAATGGATCAGCATAGGCCGCGATGTGCTGGCGGCGCGCGGCTGGCGGGCGCGCTGGCTGGCGGTTGCCGGGCCACCAGGCGCACTGTCGGGCGATACCGCCGATGCCATTCGCGCCGCGTCCGGAGTGGACGATCGATTGTCCGGCATGCCGGCGGAATGATCAGTCGCCGCTCTGCGCTGCGCGGCGCGGGCGGGGCAGCGGCTGTCCTGGCAGGCGCTGGCCTGCTTCGTGCGGTTGACCAGGGACTGGTGTTGGCGGGGGACCGGCCTGGCCTTGCCGCGTGGCGGGATTGGGATGACCGGCGCTATGATGGCCCGCTGGCGCTGGTTTCGGCGGGGGTGCTCGCGGCCAGCCCGCATAACACCCAGCCGTGGCGCTTTGCCGTCGGGCGATTGGGGGTCGATATCTTTGAAGTCGCAGGCCGGTCGCTGGGCGCCATGGACCCGTTTGGCCGCGAACGGCTGGCCGGGCTGGGGGCAGCGATCCATAATATGGCGCTGGCTTCGACCGGGCTGGGCCGCCCGGCGGTGGTGCATCTCCTGCCTGATGCCGCTAACCCGGCGCATGTTGCGCGGATCGAACTGGGGCCGGAAGGGCAGGGGCCGGCGCCGCACCCGCTGCTTAGCATGATCGGGCGCCGGCACACTGATCGCGGCGATTGGCGGGGCGGCGTGGTGTCCGACGGTCAATTGGCGGTGTTGCGCGCTATTCCCTTGCCGCCTGAACTGCGGCTGCTGATCTTTGCGGCTGATTCGCCGCAGGGCCAGAGGTTCGCAGCGCTGACAATCGATGCCACCGCTGCGATTGTGGCCGATACCGAGATGATGGCGGCGAGCCATACCTGGTTTCGCCATGATCGCCGTGACCAGGATCGCCACAAGGACGGTCTAGCGGTGGCGACATCGGGCGTGTCGCCATTGCTGGCGTTTGCAGCTGCCATGCTGCCCGAACAGACGGCAGCTAGCGAGGGGCGCTATTGGCTTGCCGGAATGCGCGATTCGGCCTTGCCCAGCGCATCGGCCTTTGGTTTCATAAGTGCGCGCGATCCGTATGATCGGCGCAGTGCGCTGCTGGCCGGGAGTGCCTGGCAGCGACTGCATCTTCAGGCGATCGCGCTGGGGCTGGCGGCCCAACCGCTCAATCAATTGCCCGAAATGATCGATCGGCAGCACCAGTTGCGTCGAGCAGCGGGCTTCGGTCGGGCGGCTGACGCGCTGCTCGTTGATCCGGCGTTTCGGCCGACCTTTGCCTTTCGGCTGGGACATGGCCATCGGCCGGCAGCTGCCAGCCCTCGCAGGCCGGTGTCTGAGGTGATTGGTCAGCCAGCCCGTCTCGACTATGAAGTGTCGCGCGCCGCCGCCGAAACCCGGGCGGCGGACGATGTGCTGGACCGGCGCCGCAAGGGCTGATCGGCAGCGCGAGCGGGTGCTGATTCAGCGAAACTGTACAAGGGTCTATTCCAGCGTGGCCTTGTGCATCAGGAAGCCGGGAATACCTTCCGGGCCAAAGCCGATGAATCGCTCACCGTCATCACGATCGCGCCGTTCGTCGCGGCGGCCATCGCCGCGGCCGCGCGTGTCGCGGCGATAGTCCGGTGCCGGCGCGCGGGGCGGAAGGCGTGGCTCGAACGCGCTTGGTTCGGCGGCAAGGGGCTCCACGTAACGTGGTTCCTCACGCGGCCCGGATTGGACAGGCCGTGGAACGACCGGCGCCATTGATGACGGCACAATTTCTTCACCGCCGTCGCTCCGGCGGCCGCGACCACCACGCCGGCGGCGACGTTTGAGCTCGCCGCCATCGCTGGCATCTTCCGGCGGAACGGCGACTGGGGTTGGCATCGCGACCTTGGGTTCCGCCAGCGCTGCCTGTGGTTCGGCGATCAAGATGGGCACGGCGGCACTGCCGTAGCGCGGGATTTTCTGGCGAATAAGCTTTTCGACTTCGGCCAGGCTTTCGGCTTCGTCTTCAGTCGCCAGCGTATAGGCGATGCCCGTGCGCCCCGCGCGGCCGGTGCGGCCAATGCGGTGGACGTAATCCTCGGCATGGTGCGGCACGTCATAATTGACGACATGACTGACCCCCGGAATGTCCAGCCCGCGTGCCGCGACATCGGAGGCGACAATGATGGTGATATCGCCCGATTTGAAGCGGTCGAGCTCGCGGATGCGGTCGCTCTGGTCCATGTCGCCATGGATCTGGCTGACGGCGAACCCGGCGCGCTTCAGGCTATCGACGAGTTCCTTGATGTCGCGCTTGCGGTTGCAAAAAACGATCGCGTTGCGCACCTCGGGATCGCGGAGCAGCCCGCGCAGCACTTCGCGCTTGCCCCGCGGGCTGCATTCGACGACGAACTGGGCAATCGAAGCGTTGGTCGAGGCAGGGCGCGCCACTTCGATCATCTTGGGATCGGACATGAACCGGTCGGCGAGTTTCTTGATGGGCGGCGGCATGGTCGCCGAGAACAGTAAAGTTTGGCGCGGGCTCGGCAGCTTGGTGCAGATTTCTTCGATGTCGGGGATGAAGCCCATGTCGAGCATCCGATCCGCTTCATCAATCACCAGCAGACCGCACTGGTTGAGCATGATCTTGCCGCGACCGAACAGGTCCATCAGCCGGCCGGGCGTGGCGATCAGCACGTCAACGCCCTTTTCAAGAGTCGCCAGCTGGTCACCCATCGAAACGCCACCGATCAGCAGGGCCATCGAAAGCTTGTGGTATTTGCCATATTTGTCGAAATTTTCGGATACCTGCTGCGCCAGTTCGCGCGTTGGTTCCAAAATCAGCGAGCGCGGCATGCGGGCGCGGCTGCGCCCTTCGGCGAGGATATCGATCATCGGCAGCACGAACGACGCGGTCTTGCCGGTGCCAGTTTGCGCGACACCGATAATGTCACGCCCCATGAGCACCGGCGGAATGGCCTGGCGTTGAATCGGCGTTGGATCATTATAGCCACTGTCGGCAACCGCCCGGAGCAACTCCTCCGACAGGCCCAGTTCTTCAAAGCTCATGCAGTGTCCTGAACGCGCGGGTTGAACCTCCAACCCATTTCGCCACCCGCCGCTTGCACAACAATGGTGACAAAAGTCAATCGGCGACGCTGCGCAGAAGCGAAATCAGTTTCAAAAAAAGGGCGGGGGATGATCCCCCGCCCAAAGATTTTTCCGCAGCGTGCGGCGGCGTCAGAATTTGAAGCCTGCGGCGATGCCGTAACGGCGCGGTTCAAGCGTGAAGATATTGGTGAACAAACCCGACGATTGGTCGGTCACATACAGGCCCGTCGTGGCATTGTTGTTGAGCGCATTCTGGATGAAGGCACGAGCGAACCATTTGTCACCGGCGCCGTTGACCTGGATCTGGGCGTTGATGACATAATAGCTCGGTATGCGGTTGACCGTGGTGTTTTGGATGCTGCCGAAGCTGTTGCCGGTGAAAGCCAGATCGACCCGCGGTGTGACAGACATGCCGTTTGACAGGTCAACGACATATTGGGCACCGGCCGAGAATTTATAGGTCGGGGCCTGGGGCAGTTGATTGCCGCGAACATTCACCGGAACGCCTGAACTGTAGATGGTGACCGGTGTATTGGTGGCCGCAGCAACCCCGGAAAGCGCCGCGCAAACGCTGTAGGCTCCGGTAGCGCCGTTTATACCATGGCCCGCGGGGAAGGCCTTCGGGTTCTGCAGGCCGACGCCAGGTGCAATACCAGCAATACCGCCGGCATTGATGATGCCGTTGACGGTGCTGACAAAGCCGTTAGCCAGCGCCGCATTTCCGGGGGTATTGGGGACAACAGCGCAGTTCGACGCATTGGTGATGTCCTTGATGATTACAGCATCGCTGCGACCGCCCGAAGGATCGGCCGGGTTGACCAGATACTGGTCGTCCGACACCGCCGTATGCAAATAGCTGGCATTGATGTTGACCGTGAACGCCTTGATTGGCTGGATGATGAATTCACCCTCCACGCCATAGATGTTGGCGTTGATGTTCTGGTTGACCGACGTGCGCTGCTGGATGCTGCTGATCTGCAGGCCCTTATATTTATAGTAGAAGGCCGTCAGGTTGGCACGGAATGTGCCATCGAGGAAGGTATTCTTGCTGCCGATTTCGAAGGCATTGACGAATTCCGGAGCGAAGGTGTTGGCGACACCCGAACCCAGGCTGAGCGGCGGGTTGATACCGCCCGATTTGTAGCCACGTGAATAGGACGCATACAGTAGATTTTCGTCAGTGATCTTGTAATCAATTACAGCGCGACCAGTGAATTCACCGAAGCTCACGCTGTTATTGGCGTAATCCTGCTTGCCGGTCGTGTACGGATCGAAATCGGCGCAGCTGAGATTGGCAACCGCCGTGCCGATAGTGTTGGGGCAGTTCAGCAACGAAGTACGGGCGCTGACGAACTTCTTGTCGTTGTTGTAGCGCACCCCGACGGTGACCTTCACCTTGTCGGTCAGATCATAATAGCCTTCACCGAAGATGCCATAGGACTTCAGCGTAAACAGCGCGGTGTTATTGCGATAGTAGGGCGAGGCGAGATAATTGGCCGTGCCGCCGATGGCGCCAAGCACGCCCGCCGCATAGTCGAGGCCAAAGCTGTCGACATAATAATCGGTATTGGTTGCCTTTGAGTCGACATAGATGGCGCCGAGCAGGAAGTTGAACTTGCCGTCGAAGTGGCTCGACACAATGCCTTCCGCAGTAATTGACCGGCTGAACGATACCGACCTGTCGAAATTGAGCGGGACCGAGCTGCAGGTGGCATTGCCGCCAAAGACGCCGCTGCCGACCAGATCGGGGCTGGACGTGCAATAGGGGCCATTGGGGCCGTTGGGGATAAGCGCGGCGACAACGGGCTTCAGCGACGGGACGCCATTGTTGGCGAGGAACTGGAGCCCTGACAAGCCGGCGACATAAGTGGCGGGGTTTGTCGCCTGGCTGTTATAATCTTCTTGCGAATCGACTTTGTTGCTCTGGTACATGCCCGACAGCTGGGCTGTGATTGAACCGAAATCATGCTTCACGCGCAGCATATATTGCTGTTCGGACGTCTTGTAGGTCGGCGTGAATGCGGTGTTGACCGTCCTCACATCGGCAGGGTTGACCTGGCCGCTGTAATTATTGGTCGGCCCATAAAGATCGCCGAGCGCCAGGATGCCGGCTGCGGGACCAAGGCCGTTCAGCGTAAAAAACTGTTTCGATGTCAGAATTGACGCCAACGTCGCGTTGCCGTTGGTAATGCCATTGGTCAATTGCCCCGGCAAACAGCCCAGGATACCGGTGGGATCTGGATCGCACTGTTGTTTCTGGATGCGGGCACGATCATCGGCCTCGTGGAAATAATAGCCCATCAGGTCGACGGTGGTGTTGTCGGTGGGTTTCCAGCGCGCCGAACCGCGGATGGCATAAAGGTCGCGGCCATCGATGTTGCTGTTGTTGAAAGTGTTGTTGGTGAAGCCGTCGCGCTTTACGTAGACGCCCGCGACCCGCACGCCGAATGTATCGTTCAGCGGCAGGTTGATCATGCCTTTCAGCTTGTAAGAATTGAAATTGCCATATTCACCTTCGCCCGAAGCGTGGACCCCGCTCAAGTCGGGCTTGGCGCTGATAAAATTGACTTCACCCGATGTGGCGTTGCGGCCATACAGCGTGCCCTGCGGACCGCGCAGCACTTCGACGCGTTCAAGGTCGAGAAATTCGGTTTCGAAGAGCCGAGTGCCAAGTAGCGGCATTTCGTTGATGGCGATGCCGGTGGCACTGTCGCAGGTGGTGCCGACGCACAGATCGCCGATGCCGCGGATGGTGAAGCTTGATGATGTAAAGTTGGTCTTGGTGAAGGTAATGTTCGGCAAACTCAGCTGTAGATCGGACGAGGTGTTAATCTGCTGTTTCTGCAACGCTTCTGAAGAAAAGGCCGACACCGCAATCGGAACGTCTTGGAGGCTTTGCGCCGAACGCTGTGCCGTGACGACGATTTCCTCGATGCCGGTTTCGGCGGGTGCGGCGGCCTTTTGCTGGGCCAAGGCTGGTCCTGCCAGCAGACCAATAACGGAAACGCCGCTGACCAGAGCCGCGCGCACGACAGATATTTTCATCATGTGATCCTCCCCAATGCCCAGTCCACCGCCGCCCTGTAACCGGGTGGTCGATGGCCATGCCGGCAGTCTGAGCCGCCATGGTTGTCGCTAGTTTGGACAGGGGAGAGCGGGTTTGTCCAGCACTCTGACGCTTTTGCCGGTGCTTTTGTGATGTTGCTGATAACAGTGGTGAAAAAGCAACAATCAGCGCCTGAATCGGCCATCTGAGTCCTATCAGAACAATCAGGAGCCTATCCGGCGCACCGGTAAAATGCTTGCAATGGCGCATTCGCCGCCGGCGCGCGAGCCGACAACATCGCGTCCGGCACACAGCTGTCCGGTGCGTTGGCGGCGGTAATAAAAGCCCTGATAGAAGCTCAATGCCGGGCATTCGCGGGCGAAAAACATGCGGTAGCGCTGGCCGTTTCGCATCGTCAGTTCGATGGCGAAGTCGCCAAATAATTGCGCTCCGGCGACGGAGTTGACGTTGATGCACCGGTTGCGACCGGTCCGCGGCGGGAACGGGCGGGTCGAAACCGGGCTGCCACGGGCAATTGGCATACGGGCCCATGGGGCATTTGCGGTACTTGGCTCGGTCGTGGCGGAGGCGGGATCGGATGCGGCGCCCGAACGATTGGCACCAGGCGGCTGCGCGCTCCCGGTTGTCGCCGTCAGCACCATCAGGCCGGCCATGATGGGCCAGCGAAAAAGTCCGATCCGCAGGTTCACGCCGATGTACTGCTCGCTTGCCAAAGCCGGCCGGTTAGAGGGACGGGTCCGCCGTCAATTGCTTTCGCTGCTTTAACATGGCCTGAACCCATAGCTGTGTTGGCAGAGCGGTCAATGACCGACAACTTTTACTGACCCTTTCCGGCCTTGCGCGAGCTGACTAGAGGCAATTGCCGGCCCGCCGTGGTCGCCGATCAGGAGTTTTTGATGACGATTGTGCCGTCTGCCACTGCGATCGCTGCCCTGAAGGTCGCCGCCGGGGTGGGTAATTGGAGTGACGATCCGGCGGTGCTGGCGCCGCGGCTGGTGGATTGGCGCGGGGCGTTTCATGGCGCGGCGGAACTGCTGTTGTTGCCGCGCTGCGTTGAACAGGTGGCGGCGATCGTACGGGCCGCGGCACAATATCGCTTCGGACTGGTGCCGCAGGGCGGCAATACCGGCCTTGTCGGCGGCGGCATTCCGGCAGCCGAAGGCGGAACGGTGTTGCTCGGGCTCAACCGTATGGATCGTATTCGCCACGTCGATGCAGCAGGGCTGACCTTGACGGCTGAAGCTGGTGCCATCCTGTCCAATGTCCATGATGCAGCGCGTGCCGCCGATTGCGAATTTCCGCTTTCGCTCGGCGCCAAGGGCAGCGCCACCATCGGCGGGCTGGTGTCCACCAACGCCGGCGGCGTCCAGGTGCTGCGCCATGGCACGATGCGGGCGCTGGTCGCTGGCGTGGAGGCAGTGCTGCCCGATGGCAGCGTGCTCCACCAGTTGACCGGCCTCGCCAAGGACAACAGCGGCTATGACATCAAGCAGCTGCTCATCGGCGGGGAGGGCACGCTTGGCGTGGTGACGGCGGTGGCGCTGCGGCTGGTGCCGGCGCCCGCGCACCGGGCCATTGCCTGGGTCGGCCTCCGCTCGCCGCAGGCCGCGCTGGCGTTGCTGGCGCGGTTGCGGCGGGCGAGCGGTGGCCAGGTCGAAAGTTTCGAACTTCTGCCCGATGCCGGCTTGCAACTGGTATTGCAGCATCTGCCCGGCCATCGCGCACCGCTGGCTGGCACCCACCCCTGGCATGTGCTGGTGGAACTGGCCGGGCCGGCGAACCTTGATGGTGTGCTGGCAGAGGGTCTTGGTGAGGCAATTGCCGCGGGCGACATTGATGACGCCACCATCGCGGCTTCGGTTGCGCAGGGCCAGGCCCTGTGGCGGATTCGCGAGGAACTGCCGGAGGCCGAGCGCCGCGATGGCCCGGCGGCGCATCACGATATTTCCGTGCCCGTCGCCGCCATGCCGGATTTTGCCGAAGCGGCGACGGCGCGGGTCAAGGCGGCGTTTCCGGGGGCGCGGGTGCTCGCCTTCGGGCACCTTGGCGATGGCAATCTGCATTTCAACGTGCGGGCACCCGATTCGCCTGATGCCGAGGCCTGGCTTGGCGCCCGCCATGATGAAATTGCTGTCCTTGTCTATGATCTGGTGACGGCGGCGGGCGGATCGATTTCGGCCGAACATGGCATTGGCGTGCTGAAACGTGCCGAACTGGCGCGGCTGGGTGATCCGGCCAAGCTGGCGGCGATGCGCGCCATAAAGGCAGCCATCGATCCCCTGGGGATCATGAACCCTGGCAAGCTGCTTTGAGCGACAGGCCAGCGTCTGCCCCATAAATCGCGTCGGCAAGGCGGCCGATTCGGCAGCTTCGGTTACGCGCCAATCTTGCGCCGGTTTAATTGCGCCTCTAGAGAGCCGCATCGTCCATCCTGACTTCATGTCGCAACGAAAGCCGCCGTCTCATGGCCAGCATGCCCGCCAACGCCCCCGAGCAGGGCTTTCCCTTGTTCTACAGCTCCGTCGTGCCATTGTCGTCGCAACTGCATCCGACTCATGGCCTGAAGGATCGCGACAGCCTGGCGTTTACGCGTGGGACGCATGCGATTCCGATCACCGTCGATGAATTCGCCATCGCCCAGCGTTTCTATCCGATCGTTTTCGGGGTTGGCGAAAACCCGGCGCCCCTGGCGCTTGTCGGCCTGCAGGAAGGCCAGAATCTTTATGTCGATGCCGAAGGCCAGTGGCAGGGTGATGCCTATATCCCGGCGTTCGTGCGCCGCTATCCGTTCATGCTGGCGCGGCTGTCGCCGACCAGCGATGACTTGTCGTTGTGCTTTGACGAAACCTCACCACAGATTGCCGCCGACGCTGGTGAACCGCTGTTCAACGGTGTTGAGCCGTCGGAAACCACCAAGAACATCCTGAATTTCTGCCAGCAGTTCGAAGAAGCGATTTTCCGCACCCGTTCGTTCATGGACGAACTCGCCAAATTAGACCTGCTGCAGGACGGCGAAGTCACCATTCAGCGCGAAGGGCTGGCCGAACCGGCGGTGTATCGCGGTTTCCGCATGATTGCGGAAGACCGGTTGCAGAATTTGCGCGGCGACCAGGCGCGCAAGATGGTGCAGTCGGGCATGTTGGGGCTGGCCTATGCCCATCTGTTCTCGCTGTCGCTGATCTCCCCACTGTTTGAGCGCCAGTTCGCGGCGGTTCAGGCCGCCTGACGCTTTTGCAAGGCCGATCGGCACGTCACAAAAGGGGGCGCACCGCCATGGTGCGCCCCTTTTTTGCGCGCCTGACTGTTCGTTCCGGTACCGCATTATTTTCCTTATTTTCCTGTTTCGGCCGCCTTCCTAAATCGGGCCGCCGGCGCCATATCGGTCTCCCCGGCGAACCATTTTATCCGTCACTGTCAACGATCAACATGATGGGCATCATAGCTTATCTTGTTGATGTAGGACAGAATTTCATCTTGCGACCATCGCGGTGCCACCCAGTATGAACATATTGCAATGCAGCAGATTTTACCCGATTCGCAATTGACACGATATAGTATAACATCTAGCCCTTGGTGACATTTTGCACCCATTGCCAAGGCCCATACCGATGTTGCCGATGCGTTCACGCCTCTCTCTGCTGGCCGCGCTGCTGGCCAACGCTGCTGTGCCGGCGCTGGCGGCAGACGGGGACGCGAACGCGGCGGCTGCCACCGCGCCGACGGCCACGACTGCCGATGCGGACATCGTGGTCACTGCCACCCGGCTCAACGCGGCACGCGCCTCGATCCAACCCGAAGTCGGCGCCTCGCTTTACAGTTTCGATTCCCAGGCGATCGAGGCCTTGCCTGGCGGCCGCAATGTCGCGCTCAACCAGGTGCTGCTGCGTGCGCCGGGGGTGGTGCAGGACAGTTTTGGCCAGCTCCACATCCGCGGCGACCATAATAATGTACAGTATCGCATCAATGGTGTCATCCTGCCCGAAGGCCTGAACGTCTTTGGCCAGTCGGTCAGCCCGCGTTTTGCCGACAAGATTTCGCTGATCACCGGTGCCCTGCCGGCGCAATATGGCCTGCGCACCGCCGGCGTCGTCAATATCCAGACGCGTGGTTCGGGCTTTGATGAAGGCGGTTCGGTATCGGTCTATGGCGGCAGCCATGACCAGGTGCAGCCCGCCATCGAATATAGCGGCAGTTCGGGGGCCAACAGCTATTTCGTTTCGGGCAGTTATTTGCACAGCAAATTGGGCGTTGAATCGCCTGATGGCAGCGCCACCCCGCTGCATGACACGACCGATCAGTTCAACGGCTTTGTCTATTTCGATCATATCGTCAGCGACAGCAGCAAAGTCTCGCTGATTCTGGGCTCGTCGGTTCAGCATTTTCAGATACCGAACCAGCGCGGGCTTCAGCCGACGCTTGGCCTGGTCATTAATGGCCGGACCGATTTTCCCTCCGATCAGGTCGATGATCGCCAGACCGAGGCGACGCATTATGCCATCGGCAGCTATCTTTACACCGCTGATCGTTTCACCGGGCAATTGTCATTGTTCGGGCGTTATTCTTCGCTGCGCTATACGCCTGATCCGGCGCTGGCCGATCTTGCCTATGGCGGCATTTCGCAAAGCGCCTACAAGCGGGATGTTGCCTTTGGCGTGCAGGCCGAGGGCAAATATGATCTGACCGATGCGCACACGCTGCGCGCCGGCTTCATTTTTCAGCGTGATCGGTCGACCAGTGATACCAGCGCCCAGGTGCTGCCGGTGGATGGCAATGGCGAACAGCTGCCGGGGTCGCTGCCCTTCACCATAACCGACAATGGCGCCAATACATCGCTGACATGGTCGGGCTATGTGCAGGATGAATGGAAGCCGTTCGAGGCGCTGATCATCAATTATGGCCTGCGTTTCGATCGCTTCCAGGGCTTTCGGGACGAGCAGCAATTGTCGCCGCGGTTGAACTTCGTGCTGACGCCGGCGGCCGGGCTGACGGTGCATGGCGGCTATTCGCGCTATTTCACCCCGCCGCCGTTTGAACTGGTCGGCAATGCCACCGTGGCGAAATATGCTGGCACCACGGCGGCGCTGCCCAACGGTATTGTCAGCACGACGCCCTTTGCCGAACGGTCGAACTATTATGATGTCGGCGTCGCCCAGGTGTTTGGCCATCTGACCCTGGGGGTGGACCTGTATTATCGCCAGGTCCGCAATCTGCTCGATGAAGGCCAGTTCGGGGCGCCGATTATCCTGACGCCATTCAACTATGCCGACGGCAGGATTCGCGGCGTCGAATTCACTGCCAATTATCAGCAGGGGCCATTCACCGCCTATGCCAATGTTGCGGTGTCCAAGGCCGAGGGGCGGCGCATTGTCAGTAGCGAAGCCAGCTTTGACCCCGGTGACCTGGCCTATATCGCCAATAATTACATCTATCTCGATCATGACCAGACGGTGTCGACGTCGGGCGGTATTGCCTGGGCCAGCAAGACCAGCAAAATCGCGCTGGATGGCATTTTCGGCAGCGGATTGCGCGCCGATGGCGCTGTGCCCAACGGCCGCAAACTGGCCAATTATGTTGTTTTCAACATCGCAGCCTCGCACCGGTTCGATCTGCCCGGCGCCGGCATCGTCGAAGCGCGGCTGGATCTGGTCAATCTGTTCGACGAGAAATATGAAATCCGTGATGGCACCGGTATCGGCGTCGGTGCACCACAGTTCGGCGCGCGGCGCGGGGTGTTTGTCGGTCTGACCAAGGCGTTTTGAGGCGCGAAGATTGATTGCCCGCTGGTGCAGAATGTCGCAGCGGCGGACGGCTTGAAATGCGACGCCGGCTCCCTATTTCAGTCGCACGCGCCAGTTCTTGCCCCCCTTGGAACTGGCTGCGCGGGCAAAGTGTTTGTGATGCTTTTCCCTGACCCCCGGCCGCCCCCGCTCCCCCCGGCGTGGGGCGGCCGCTTGGTTTTAGTTTCTTGCAGCTTCGCTGAAGCGAAACCGGCCC
>JANYCM010000057.1 GCA_025360285.1 Sphingomonadales bacterium | reverse complement strand
GCTCCGGCGGCGTTGATCGTCCTGCCGATTAACCGGGTGTTTGCCGGCGGCACCCCGGCAGGAACGATTCTGGACAACAAGCCGCTGGTCAATGTGCCAAGTTTCGGCATGTGCTCGGCACCGACCAACCCGGCCGTCATCGCCACCACGGCCGCGGCGTTGGGGGTGCCGACGCCGGCACCCTGTATTCCGGCGCTGGCGATGCCCTGGGTACCGGGGCTGCCGAATGTTCTTATCGCTGATATTCCGGCGCTGGATATGAATTGCAAGCTGATGTGCACCTGGCTGGGGATGATCATGGTCAGTGAACCGGCGCAATTCACGGTGACCGTGCCGTGATGGGTTTTTGAGCGGCAAATGGTTACCAGTGTTTTAATATTTTCCTTGTTTTCCTGTTTCGGCCGAATTTTCGATCCTGCCGGGGCTTCGGGCAGGCCATGGCCCGTCGGCAATCGGCTTTACCGATGTCAAAGAACGATGCGATACTGCGTTATATCCTGTCTGGTTCAAATAGGAAAGATGCGCGCGACACAGCCGGTGGTGCGGCGATTGGCGTGGTCAGGCTTGTCAGGCTATAGCCCGTCGGGAAATCTTGCCGGGCTTACCTTATGCTTGTCGATACGTCCCGTCAGATCGATGCTGCGCTGGCCGCCGGCGATGTGCCAGCGGCGGTGGCCTTGTCGCGGCTGGCGCTGGCGGCCGGGGACTGCGACCCGTTTGTGTGCAACCTCGTCGCCTGGCAGCAGGTCGAAGAAGGTGATCTGGACGGTGCCCAAGCGCTGTTGCATCGCGGCCTTGCCAATGCCCCCGGCGATCCGGGGCTGCTGACCACGCTTGGTCTCGCGCTGCGCCGCCAAGGCCGGCTCAGCGAGGCCTTGCCGGTATTTGATGCTGCGATTGCGGCGGCGTCGGACTATGCCGTGGCCTGGTTGGAACGTGCCTTCGCCTTGCATCAGGGCAATTCGCTGCAATTGGCGGACGAAAGTTACCGCCGCGCCGCGCTGCTTGATCCGCAGCGGGTGGCGGCCTTTGCCGGGCTCGCGACCATTGCGGCGCTGCGCGGCGACACGGCGGCGGCGCGGGATTTCGCGGCGCGGGCTCTGGCGCTGGTGCCGTCCGATGCCGTGGCGCATTGTGCCATGGCGCGCTGCGATATTGCTGACGGCGGGGCGGCTGACGCGGCTGATCGGTTGCGCGCTGTTCTCGCTGACCCTGAAATTTCCGTCGAAAATCATGGTGCTGCCTCATCCCTGCTGGGCGATGCGCTGGCCAGGTTGCAGAATCCGGCCGACGCGGTGGCGGCCTGGGCGGCGGCGAAGGCTGACCTGGCGATGCGCTTTCCGCATCTGGCGGCGGCCGAAAGTCAGTTTGATCTGGTCACGCGGATCGACAACGCGCTTATATCCAGCGAGGCACCCTGGCCGGCATCGGACGCTGTGGCCATGGATAGACGCCAGGCCTTTCTGCTCGGTTACCCGCGGTCCGGCACCACGTTGGTCGAGACAATCCTGGCCAGCATAACGGGTGTCGAAGCGTTGGAGGAGTTGCCGACGTTCGGCGCGGCCGAGGCGCAGTTCATGCAGCCACAGGATGGCCCAGCGCGCCTGCATGAGATTGATGCTGGCACGGCCGCGGTCCTGCGGGCGGCCTATTGGCAGCGGGTGGCGGATTTTGGCATTGACCCGGCGGCGCGGCTGTTTGTTGACATGGACCCGTTGAAATCCATGCACTTGCCGATCATTGGCCGGCTGTTTTCGGCGGCGCCGGTTGTTGTCATGCGGCGCGATCCGCGCGATGTCGTGCTCAGTTGCTTTCGCCAGAATTTCGCCGCCAGCCCGATCGCGCTGGAATTCACCAGCCTGGAACGCACGGCGCGTCACTTTGATGCACTGATGCGCTTGCAGTGCCATAGCCTGGACCGTATCCGCAATCCGGTGCTGGAACTGCGTTATGAGGAACTGGTGGCGGATTTTGATGGCGTGACCCGGCGGCTTTGCGACTTTCTGGGCCTGCCATGGTCGGAAAAGTTGCGCAATTTCAGCGACACGGCGCGAAGGCGCAATGTGAACACCGCCAGCGTCGGCCAGGTGCGGCGTGGGCTGTTCAACGGCGGCGGGCAATGGCGGGCGTTTGCTGCTGAAATGGCGCCAGTGTTGCCGATCCTGGCGCCGTGGGTAGCCAGTTTTGGCTATGGTGAATGAGGTCCAGTGATGGGGGCGCTGACCGGTCAGTGCGACCGCGTCAAATTGCGCATGGCGCGGTCAAGGCCTTCTAATGACAGTGGAAACATCCGGCCTTCCATGATCGTCTTGATCATCTGGATCGATTGGCTGTGGCCCCAATTCTTTTCGGGGATCGGGTTGAGCCAGGCGGCGGCGTGATAGACGTCGAGCATCCGGGCCAGCCAGACGTCGCCGGCTTCGTCATTCCAATGTTCGACCGAACCGCCGGGATAGTTGATCTCATAGGGGCTCATCGAGGCATCGCCGACGAAGACCAGCTTGTAATCATGGGGGAATTTGTGGAGCAGCTCCATCACCGGCGTGCGTTCGGACCAGCGGCGCTTGTTGTCCTTCCACAGCGCTTCATAGGGGCAGTTGTGGAAATAGAAGAATTCGAGATGCTTGAATTCAGATTTGGCAGCGGAAAACAGCTCCTCGCAGAGCTTGATATGCGGGTCCATCGAACCGCCAATATCCAGCATCAACAACAGCTTGACGGCATTATGCCGTTCCGGCCGCATGACGATATCGAGATAGGCTTTTTTGGCCGTCCCCGAAATCGTTGCATCGAGATCGAGTTCATCCATGGCGCCGTCGCGGGCGAATTTGCGCAGACGGCGCAGGGCGACCTTGATATTGCGGGTGCCGAGTTCGACGCTTGAATCGAGGTTCTTGAATTCGCGCTTGTCCCAGACCTTGACCGCCTTCTGGTTGCGGCTTTTGTCCTGGCCGATGCGGATGCCTTCGGGGTGAGAGCCCTGCGCGCCAAAAGGCGATTTGCCGGCGGTGCCGATCCATTTGTTGCCGCCTTCGTGGCGTTTTTTCTGCTCCTCAAGGCATTCCTTCAACATCTCCATCAA
>JANYCM010000019.1 GCA_025360285.1 Sphingomonadales bacterium | reverse complement strand
CCTGCAAACAAGTGACAGGCCCGGCTGCGTGATCAGATGCCGGCTGCCGCCGCCACTTCTGCCGCAAAGTCCTTTTCCTCGCGCTCGATGCCTTCGCCCAGCTGCAAGCGGACGAACGAAGCAATCTTGATCGACGTGCCGGCGGCTTTGGCCGCGGCGGCGACAATGTCACCGACCTTCGACTTGCCATCGATGACAAACACCTGAGTCAGCAGGGAATTTTCCTGGGCATATTTGCGCACCCCGCCTTCGACCATCTTCTCGATGATCTCCGCCGGCTTGCCCGAGGTCGCGGCTTTTTCGCGGGCGATGGCGCGCTCGCGCTCGACCAGTGTCTGGTCGAGGCCGGTCTCGTCAAGCGCCAGCGGATTGGCGGCGGCGATATGCATGGCGATCTGCTTGCCCAGCGGCTCCAGAACGTCGGCCGGGGCCGAACTTTCCAGCCCGACGAGCACACCGATCTTGCCCAGCCCCGATGCCGTGGCGTTATGGACATAAGACGTCACGACCCCTTCGCCGACTTCGACGATGGCGGCACGGCGCAGCGACTGATGCTCACCGATTGTTGCGACATTATGGGTCAGCTTGTCATGCACGCTGCCATCGCTTTCCGGGTAGGAAGCGGCGAGCAAAGTCGCCACATCGCTGCCGAGTTCCGAAGCGATTTCGGTGACAGTACGCACAAAGCCCTGAAACGTCTCGTTCTTCGCAACGAAATCGGTTTCGGAATTGACTTCCACGACCGCGCCGCGCTTACCAGCAACGGTGACGCCGATCAGGCCCTCGGCGGCGGTGCGCCCGGCCTTCTTGGCGGCGGCGGCAAGGCCCTTGGTACGCAGCCAGTCAACCGCGGCTTCCATGTCGCCAGCGGTTTCATTCAGCGCCTTCTTGCAATCCATCATGCCTGCGCCAGTACGGTCGCGCAGATCCTTCACCATCGCGGCGGTGATATCGGCCATGGTCTTGGCTCCTTTATTGTCTCTGTGGCCGTTGAACGGCCCTGGTTACAGTCGTTTGACGGTTATTGCGGAAAATGGCCGGACGGCAGCACGCTGCACCCGGCCATTTCGCAAACGGGGATGCCGGCCGCAGCCGGCACCGCGCCTCAGGCTTCGGGCGCCTCGGCGGCCAGCTCGTCTTCGACAGCGGCGACATTGGTCACCGGCGCCGCTTCAACGACTTCCGGTTCAGCGGCGAAGATTTCCACCGGCGCTTCCTCCATGGCACCCAGATCAATGCCCCGATCGGCGGCGCGGCCCTGTCGGGCCTCGATCACCGTATCGGCGATGGCGTTGACATAAAGCAGGATGGCGCGGCTGGCGTCATCATTGCCCGGCACCGGGAAGGCGATACCCGTCGGATCAGTATTGGTATCAAGGATGGCGACGACCGGGATACCGAGGACATTGGCTTCCTTGACAGCCAATTCTTCCTTGTTGACATCGATGATGAAGATCACGTCGGGAAGCCCGCCCATGTCCCGGATACCGCCCAGCGACAGCTCGAACTTGTCGCGCTCGCGGGTCAGCTTCAAAATTTCCTTCTTGGTCAGTCCGACAGTATCGCCCGACAGCTGCTCTTCGAGCTGCTTGAACTTCTTGATCGAACCCGAAATAGTCTTCCAATTGGTCAGCATGCCGCCCAGCCAACGGTGGTTGACATAATGCTGGCCCGAACGACGCGCCGCTTCGGCGATCGGCTCCTGCGCCTGGCGTTTGGTGCCGACAAACAGAACCTTGCCCCCCGCCTGGACGGTGCCGCGGACGAAATCGAGCGCCCGGGCAAACAGCGGCACGCTTTGCGACAGATCGATGATGTGGACGCCGTTGCGATCACCAAAGATGTAGGGCTTCATCTTCGGGTTCCAGCGGTGGGTCTGGTGGCCGAAGTGCGCGCCGGCTTCCAAAAGCTGCGCCATCGAGACGACGGGTGCCGCCATAGTGTTTCTCCTTTATCCGGTTGGTCCGCTGCAAGGGATGTTCAGACTTGCGCCCGACACCGGATGGGTCGCCCCTGCATGTGGTTTCCGACACGATTGCCGGTGGCGGCGCGGATAGTCACAGATGGCGCCGGCGTCAAGGCTGGCGCCGATCGGACCAGATCAGGTCCTCGCATAAATTTCTGGTGCCCCTGGCCGGACTCGAACCAGCACGGATTTCTCCACTCGATTTTGAGTCGAGCGCGTCTACCATTTCACCACAGGGGCACGGTTCGATCGGTTAGCGCATTGTGCCGCGCCATTCAACGCTGTGGATGATTATGCAACAAAACTGGACTTTTGAGGGGAATTGCCCGCAAGGCAGGCGAATGCGACCTCCCCGAAAATCTAGCGGCCCCGGTGGCGGAGGCCAACGCCCTCCCGGTGCCGGTGACCGCCGCGCTCCCTTCCCGCGTCCCGATGCCGGGCCGCGTGATGGCGCCCGGCCCGTCCGCCCTCGCCTGCCGCGCGCCCAGGACGAAACCATCACCACGTCGCGGCGCGAAGCCGAACGCCTGGCCGAAACCAGCGGCGCACCGCCCGCCAGCCGGCGGAACCATATCCCCGGCGGGCGCCTGCCCAAGGTGCCGAACTCCACCCCCAAGGCGCTGGCCCGCCCGCCGCACGCCGGCGGTCGGCCACCGCGCAACCCGGCCCCGTTCAGCGACCTGCCGCCGCAAACCGCCCCCACCGGTCGGCGCGGGCGCGGTGATGCCCGGGTCGCCGAACGCCAGGCAGCGCGCGCCGGCAGCGCCGTGCCGATCGAACCGCAGCGCATTGCCAAATTGCTTGCCCGCGCCGGCATCGGATCGCGCCGCGACATCGAACGCATGATTGCCGAGGGCAAGGTTGCGCTGAATGGCAGCGTGCTGACGACGCCGGCGTTCGTTGTCGCCAGCCTGGATGGCATCACTGTCGAGGGCAATCCGGTCGCCGCGCTGGAACCATCGCGGCTGTTCCGCTTCCACAAGCCTGCCGGCTTCCTGACAACCGCGCGTGATCCCGGCGGCCGCCCGACGATAATGGACATATTGCCGCCCGGCCTGCCGCGTGTCGTCCCCGTCGGCCGGCTCGACATGAATACCGAAGGGCTGCTGCTGCTGACCACTGATGGCGCCCTGAAGCGCGCGCTGGAACTGCCTTTGAGTGGTGTTCCCCGTCGTTACCGCGTCCGGGCCTATGGCGAAATCAGCCAGCCGGCGGTCGAGGCGCTGATCGAGGGCCTGACCATCGATGGCATGCGTTATGGGCCGATCGACGCCGAAATCGAGCGCCGAACGGGGCGCAACCTGTGGCTGACGATCACGCTGACCGAAGGCAAGAACCGCGAAATCCGCCGCGTCCTCGAATATCTGGGGTTGCAGGTGTCGCGGCTGATCCGGGTTGCCTATGGCCCCATCGAACTCGGCGACCTGCCACCGCGCGACGCCGATGAAGTGCCCGATGGCGTCGTGATGGCACTGCGCAAATCGCTCGCCCGCGCCTGAGTAATGCGGATCATTTCAGGCCAATGGCGCGGCCGGCCGCTGATCGCCCCGGCGGGCGAGGCTACCCGGCCCACCGCCGATCGCGTCCGCGAGGCGCTGTTCTCGATGCTGGCCTCCAGACTCGGCAGCTTCGAAGGCCTGCGCGTTCTCGATGGCTTTGCCGGTACCGGCGCGTTGGGGCTGGAAGCGCTGTCGCGCGGCGCCGCCCAGGCGGTGTTTGTTGAAAAGGACGCCGAAGCGGTCTCCGCCCTGCGCCGTAACGTCGCCAAGCTTGCGGCGCCGGCCGAGGTGATCGCCGGACCAATCGAGGCCATTGGCACGGCGCGGCACCCCTGTGACATCATCCTGCTCGATCCGCCCTATGGCTCCGGCTTGGGCGAGACCGCCCTCGCCCGCCTCGTAGAATGCGGCTGGATCGCCCCACACGCGCTGATTTCGGTCGAAACCGGCCGCAAGGAAGCGCTGGCCAGCGACTTTGACGTGCTGGCGGTGCGCGATCACGGCAAGGCACGGCTGCACCTGCTGCGCGCGCCGGGCTAAGCCGTGCGTTCCCGCTCACAGGGATAGGTGCCGATAATCTTCACCCATTTCGTGTGGAAGCGCAGCTCCTCCAGCGCCAGTTGCACCGCCGGCTGGTCGGGCGACCCGACGATTTCGGCATAGAATTCCGCCGCCGCGAAGGAACCGTCACGGATATAGCTTTCCAGCTTGGTGATGTTGATGCCATTGGTGGCAAAACCGCCCAGCGACTTGAACAGCGCTGCCGGCACGTTGCGCACCTCAAAATTCAGGCTGGTCATCGCCGCCACGCCCGGCGCTGGCAGTGGCACCGCCTCGGTCTGCAATACGACAAAGCGCGTCGTGTTGTGCTCGGCGTCCTCAACACCCTCGGCAAAGATCGTCAGCCCATAGAGTTCGGCCGCCAGTTTCGATGCAATCGCGCCGACCGCCGGATCGCCATCACCCGCCACTTGTGCCGCCGCCGCTGCCGTATCGAAATAACCCACCGGCTCCAGCCCCCAGCCGCGCAGCCGGCCGCGGCACTGGCCCAGCGCCTGCGGGTGGCTGATGACGCGGGCAAGATCGGCCTGGGCGCCCACCCCCATCAGGCAATGCCGCACCCTGACGAAATGTTCAGCCACAATGGTCAGCCCCGATTCGGGCAGCAGGAAATGCATGTCAGCGACCCGGCCATGCAGCGAATTTTCAATCGGAATGACGGCGCGCCCGGCGCGGCCGGTTTGCACTGCCTCAATGGCATCTTCGAACGATGCGCAGGGCAAGGCCGGCGCATCCGGGAAGGTTTCGCGCACGGCCTGGTGCGAATACGCGCCCGGTGCACCCTGAAATGCCACGGCGGCGGCGGGTTCGGCGGCGGCGCGGTCGGCCATGGCGCGCACCAGTGCTTCGGCACGGGGAGGATAACTGCTCATCGCGGCGGCTTACTGTGCTGCACCGCATCACGCAAACCCTTGCCGGTCGGCCTTGCGCTGCTATAGCAGCGCAGCATTTCCGGCGGGTGCCACGGGTCGCCCCCACCGATCAGGAGCCAGGACGTTGGACAGTTTCGAATTCAACAAGATTGCCGGCTGGTTGCTGGCGGCGGCGCTGTCCATCCTGGGTATCAGCATCGGCACGCACATGGCGTTTCGCCCGGTCAAGCCAGAAAAGCCCAGCTATGTCGTCGAAGGCGTGGTCGCCGAAGCAGATCCGGCAGCACCGGCGGCGCCTGCCGTCGCGGACAAACCAATCGCCTTTTACCTGGCGTCTGCCGATGTCGCCAAAGGCGAGGCGGTCTTCAAGAAATGCGGTGCCTGCCACAATGCCGAAAAGGGCGGCACCAACGGCATTGGTCCCAATCTTTATGGCATCGTCGGCAATGTGCATGATCATATGCCAGGATTTTCCTATTCCGACGCCCTGATGGCGATGAAGGGCAAGCCGTGGAATTTTGACGAGCTCAACGCCTGGCTGACCAGCCCCAAGGCCTATGCCGCCGGCACCAAAATGGCTTTTGGCGGGATCAGCAAGCCGGAAGACCGAGCCGCCGTGATCGCCTACCTCAACAGCAAGAGCGACAAGCCGCTGCCGATGCCGGCGGTGCCGGCCGATGCAGCGCCAGCAGCCGCCCCCGCCGAGGCCGCACCGGCAAAATAAGCCGGGCGGCCGGCCTAAAGGCCGAACCGCGCCTTGACGATCGCCCAGCCTTCTTCGGCGGTTTCAACGATGTGGAACAGGTCGAGATCGGACCGGGCAATGACGCCTTCATTGGCCAGCGCCTGGAAATTGACGACCTTGTTCCAGAAATCCCGGCCATAAAGCAGGATCGGCAGCGGCGTGACCTTGCCGGTCTGCACCAGGGTCAGCAGTTCGAACAGTTCGTCAAAGGTGCCGAAACCACCCGGAAACACTGCCACCGCCTTGGCGCGCATCAAGAAGTGCATCTTCCGCAAGGCAAAATAGTGGAATTGGAATGAAAGCCCCGGCGTCACATAAGGGTTGGGCACCTGTTCGAACGGCAGCACGATATTGAGGCCAACCGACGGCGCCCCGACATCGGCGGCGCCGCGGTTGGCCGCCTCCATGATCGATGGCCCGCCGCCCGAGCAGATGGTGAAGGGCCGCTTGCCGCCATCGGCGGGATGATTGGACGCCAGCCGCGCCAGTTCGCGCGCGACATTGTAATAATGCGCCTTTTGGACAAGCCTTTCGGCAATCGCCTTGGCGTCCGGCGAATCGGCGGCATCGAGCACGCCTTGCGCTTCCTCTGGCGACGGGATGCGCGCCGAGCCGTAAAATACAAAGGTCGAATCGATCCCCGCCTCGGTCAGCGCCAGTTCGGCCTTCAACAGTTCCAACTGGAAACGCACCGGCCGCAGATCATCCCGCAACAGGAAATCATTGTCCTGAAACGCCAACGCGTACGCTGGGTGCTCCGTCTGCGGCGCGCTGGTCGGTTTGCCGGCGTGGCGCACTTCCTCCCGCGCTGTCGGGAAAAGTCGGCCGGGAATCGGGGGAGGGTTCATCATGGGACGCGGGGCCATAGGGCCAGCACGCGGAAAAGTCACGCCGGCGTTGCACTGGCTTCCAGGACATTTGCCAGCCCGTCATGACAATTTTTTCATGGCCCAATTCCTTGGTCGCGGCGGTGGAACCGGTTGTGACATTGCTCGTTTAACAGCCGTTTGGCGTGAAATTTGCGCCGGGTAATAAATTCATTGCTTCGAAGGGGTAGCGGGTGATCACGCCACAGACACAGGCCCGGATAGAAGCTGCCTTGTCGGATAACGACCTGAACAGCGCCGGCCGGCTTTCCGAAGCGGCGCTTGATCGCGGTGAACGCCATGCCATGCTCTATGTATTTGCCGGCCTGTGGCGGCAACGCGCCGGCGATGCCCAGGGCGGTGCGATGCGGCTGCGCGAGGCGACGCGTCTCGATCCTGAAAACCCCGGCGTTCTGACCGCCGCCGCCGATGTGCTGCGCTTCACGGGCGAATTGCGCGAAGCGGTGCGTCTGTTCGATCGTGCCTTGTCGCTTGATCCACTCAGCGTCGCTGCCTGGTATGGCCGCGCCCAGACGCTTGACACGCTCGGCCATATCGATGCCGCCATGAACAGCTTCATGCGCGTCGCCGAACTCGCGCCCGACACGGCACCCGGCCATGCCGGCGTGGCGGCGATGCTGGCGCAGCTTGGGCGGACCAATGAAGCCCGCGTTGCCGCCAATCGCGCCCTGGCGCTGGCCCCCGTTGACCCCAGCACCCATATGGCACTGGCGCGCTGTGATATCGCCGATAGTAAGACAGATGCCGCCATCGCTCGCTTGCGGACGCTGACGGCGCGGCCCGATCTGCTGGCACATGATCGCGTCGTCGCCCTCAGCCTGCTCGGCGATGCGCTCGACAGCCAAGGCGCCACGGGCGACGCTTTTCGCACCTACAGCGCTGCTAATGCCCGCTTTGCCGATATGCACGCGGGGCCGAACGCCCCGCCCCACCATCGAAATTTTGTGGAAGCGATCGACGACGCCGTCAAGGCGGGCGATCCGGCACGTTTTAGCGGGGCCGCACCGGCGGTTCCCGGCGCCGCCAACCATATTTTCCTACTCGGCTATGCCCGGTCCGGAACGACGCTTGTCGAACAGGTTCTGGCCACCGCGCCGCGTGTTGAAACGCTTGAAGAGGAACCGACTCTGGCTGCTGCGGCGGATGCCTGGCTGACACCGGCCGGCATCGCAGCAATCGGCACGATGACCGCCGATGAGGCACAGGTGCTGCGCAGCGCCTATTGGCAGGTGGTCCGTGACGCCGGCATCGAGCCGCTGGGCCAGACCTTTATCGACATGGACCCGCTGAAGGCCGTGCAACTGCCGCTGATCGCCCGGCTGTTTCCCGAAGCGAAAATTGTCGTCATGCGGCGCGATCCCCGCGATGTCGTCTGGAGCTGTTTCCGGCGCACCTTTGTGTTCAGCCCGGCGACCTATGAGTTCAGCAATCTGCAGCGCGCTGCCCGTCATTATGATGCGGTTATGCGGCTTACGGAAACCTGTCTCGAAAAACTGCCGCTCCAAGTCCACAGCATGCGGTATGCCGATCTGATTAACGATTTTGACGGTGAAACCCAGCGACTGTGCGCCTTTGCCGGGCTGCCGTGGACCGAAGCCATGCGCCGCTTTGACCGTACCGCCAGTGTGCGGGGCGTGAAAACCCGTAGCGCGGCTCAGGTCCGCAGCCGGCTGTTCGATGGCGGCGGGCAATGGCGGCGCTATGCCAGCCAGTTGGAACCCGTGCTGCCGATCCTGGAACCCTGGGTCGAAAAATTCGGCTTTGCCGCCTGATTCTTACGCCGGCGGCCGCAGCCCCAGCACCCGCACCGCCTCGGCGACGCCTTCATGGCGCGGCATCATGTCAGCGGCCAGATGAGCATGGGTCGGGATCCAGAACAGCCCGGCATCAAGCCCGGCCAACGCGATTTCGGCACAGCGTTCCGGCGTGATGATCCCCATGGCCGCAGGCCAATTGGCCGGATCAGGCCCCAGCCCGCCGGCCGTCAT
>JANYCM010000018.1 GCA_025360285.1 Sphingomonadales bacterium | reverse complement strand
CATTGGTCGACTCCCATCAAATCCAAGTATAATTTACAATTATTTCGCTATTTTATGCTATTGACTCTGTCTGCGTCATCCAAGGGCATGTTGCCAGCGCAAAGGATTTTATAAACCTCGCAGGTTTTGAAATCTTGCCCGGGGCAGGACTGACAACATCCGTGCATCGTTGAATTATTTTTGTATTAGCTGCTCGACAATCTGTGATTTTGCCGCAGCATTAAGCTGGGGAGAGAGCGCGGCAACAGCGGTTTAAGTGATCACAACCAAGAAAAAATTAAAGGGAATAATCCCCGCAAATGTAAGTGGCGTGGACACAATCGCACCCCTTCCTATCGCCACATCCGGTCCCCCGCCTTCAACCCGATCCGCGCCGCTTCCCCGGCGTTCAATTCGATCACCGCGCTGGTCAGCCCGCCGGCGTCTAATATGTCGCGTGAAAACGGCTTGGCATTGGCCGCAATGCTCAGCACGCGGTCATCCGGCCCCACAAAGATCAAATCCAGCGGCAACACGGTGTTTTCCATCCAGAAGGTGGCGCGGCGCGGCGGGTTCATCGGGAAGACCATCCCGCGCTTGCGTGCCATCACCTTGCGGAACATCAGGCCGCATTCCTGCTGCGCCTCGGTCGCGGCGATTTCCAGCGTGTAATGGTGCGTGCCGCTGGCGGTTTCCAGCCGCAGCTTCTGGGTCTTCAACCCGGTGTTGGGGCAATCGACAGGCGGGGCCGCCGCCACCGGCACCGGCGCCATGGCGACGGCCGCCGCGATCAGCAGCGCCGCCCCGGCCACCACCAGCCGGCGCATCAGACGGCCGCGCTGCCAGCGGTATCGGCGGGTGCCTCGATCAGTACGGCGAGCGGCCCCTTGTGGCCCGGCGCCACCCGCGCCTGCAGCGCCTGGCCGGGCACCAATTCCATCAGGCCGGCGCGGCGCACGGTTTCCATATGGACGAAGATATCCTCGGCCGATCCAGGCCGGACGACAAAGCCATAGCCTTTCAACCGGTTGAACCATTTGACCTGGACGGGTTCAAAACCGCCGGCCGCTGCCACCATCACCTGCGGGTCCACGCGGTTGGCGGCGCGCGCCGCGACGGTTTCCGGGTCAGGGCCGATGGCGGTCGAGACATCGATGCCGATGATCCGCCGCGCCTGGCGGCCACGGTCCCGCGCCACCACGACGCAATCCAGCGTCGCGCCTTCCGGCAACGTCTTGCGCCCGGCCTCGCGCACCACGGTGAAATGCACCAGCACATCGCTGCCCTGATCACTGGGCACCATGAAGCCATAGCCGCGCACCGGATCGAACCATTTAATGGTGCCGGTCAGCCGGGTTTCATCAGCGGCCAGTTCCGTATTGGCGCCCGCGCTTTCCATCGCCGCGACTGGTTCCGCCGCAGTAATGATTTCGCTGTCCTGATCCCCCACGATCTTTCCCCCTACGCCCTACAGCAAGCAACAATCCCGAACGAGATAGTTTACCATATATGACAATCGCCGCCGTGCAACCGGCTACTGTAATAAAATGCCACCCGGCGCGCCAAAAGGTCCTCAATCTGTCCATTTGATCAGCCGGCGGATAATTTGCGGTGGCTGGGCCATGGCGATCCGCCGGCGGCACCGTTAAGAGAGGCCGGCAAACGGCAGGAGCCTGATGATGGAATTGAGCGGCGAAGTGATGATCGCGGCGGACCGCGCCAGGGTGTGGGCGGCGCTGAACAATCCCGATGTGCTGGCGCGCTGCATCGATGGCGTCGAAAGCCTGGTGCGCGTCGCCGGGCCGGAGGGCGAACGCTTTGAAGGCAAGATGAACGCGCGCGTCGGCCCGGTGCGTGCGACGTTCGCGGGCCAGGTGACACTGGTCGATATCGTGGCGCCCGAATCCTACCGGCTGGTCGGCGAAGGCAAGGGCGGCGTCGCCGGCTTTGCCAAGGGCGAAGCCGAGGTGGTGCTGGCAGTGATTGGCCCGGCCGAAACCATGTTGCGCTACCAGGTGCGGTCCAGCGTTGGCGGCAAGCTGGCGCAATTGGGCGCACGGCTGATCGAAGGCGCCGCCAAAGGCTATGCCGAAACCTTCTTTTCACGGCTGAAAGCAGAGGTCGAAACCGGTGGCGAACCCGCCGCGACCGGCGATTCTACCGCTGAATTACCCGTAAAGCCCGGTGCCGATACCGCCGCGCCCGTGCCAGCTACCGCTGACTCCCCCGAAAAATCCGGCTTTTCCCCGCTCATTTGGGGCGGCGGGCTGGTGCTGGCGGTGCTGGCGTTCCTGCTCTGGCAATGGGGCTGAACATGGCTGGCGACGACCTTACGACACTGGCCAGGGCGGCCGCCTGGGCCCGCGCCGGGCACAAGGTCGCCATCGCCACCGTCATCGAAACCTGGGGTTCGGCCCCTCGGCGCCAGGGCAGTCATCTTGCGGTGCGGGATGATGGCCTGTTCGAAGGATCGGTCAGCGGCGGCTGTGTCGAAGGCGATGTGGTGACCGAAGCCGAAGCGCTGCTGGCGTCTGGCGAAGGCGTGGTGCGGCGGGATTATGGCGTGGCCGATGAGACCGCCTGGTCAGTCGGGCTGGCCTGTGGCGGCCGGATTTCGGTTCTGATCCAAAGGCTTGCCGATGATGGCTTTGCGCCGGCGCTGGTCGATCGGCTGGCAGCCGCGGCAGCCGACGGCGCGGGCGTGACGCTGGCCACCGACCTGGCCAGCGGCGTCACCCGCGAAGCCGAAAGCGGCGATTTCGTCCGCGCCTATCCGCCGCCGCGCCGCCTTGCCATCATCGGCGCCGTCCATATCGCCCAGGCGCTGGTGCCGCTGGCACAGGGTCTGGGCATCGCGGTGACGGTGATTGACCCGCGCGGGCTGTTCGCCGCCGACGCGCGCTTTGCCGGGCTGGACCTCGATCGCCGCTGGCCCGACGAGGCACTCGCCGACTGGCGCCCCAACGCCGCCAGCGCCATCGTCGCGCTGACCCATGATCCCAAGCTGGATGATGTCGCGCTGGCCGCCGCGCTGCGCTCGCCGGCCTATTATATCGCCGCCCTGGGCAGCCGGAAAAACCACGCCGGGCGGTTGCAACGCCTTGAATCGCTTGGCTTCACCGCTGGTGATTGCGCCCGCATCCATGGCCCCGCCGGCCTTGCCATCGGCGCCGCCGACCCGGCCGAAATCGCGCTCAGCATTGCGGCGCAAATGACCGCCGCCTGGCGCGGAGCGATCACCAGGACGGCATGATTTTTGCCAGCCTGCCGCTAGCCGAAGCCGAAGGCGCCATCCTTGCCCACGGCCTGGCCATCGCCGACGAGCGCTGGGCCAAGGGCCGGATCCTGACGGCCGCGGACATCGCCACCGCCAGCGCCGCCGGGCTGGCCAGCCTGACAGTAGCGCGGCTGGCGGCCGATGATGTGGCCGAGGACGACGCCGCCGCTGCGCTGGCCGCGGCGCTTGCCGGCACGGGCGTCACAGCGCTCCCGGCGGCGCATGGCCGTGCCAATCTCGCCGCAGCACAGGCGGGCATCCTGTGCTTAGACGCCGCCATGGTGGCCGCCATCAACAGTATCGACGAAGCGCTGACGCTGGCCACATTGGCACGGCAAGCCCCTGTATCTACCGGCGAAATTGTCGCGACGGTCAAGGTTATCCGCTATGCTGTGGCGGGCGACGCGCTAACCACCGCGATCGCTGCCGCCCGGCCACTGGCCATTGCCGGCTTCCGCCCGCTGGCCGTCACGCTGATCGCCACCAGCCTGCCCGGCTTGTCGGCCAAGACCATCGCCAAGACCGCGCGGGTAACACGGGAACGCGTTGAGGCGCTGGGCTGCCGCTTCACCGAAGCGGCCGTGATCGGCCATGATGCCGCCGCCCTGGCCGCGGCGCTGGTCCGGTGCGACGCCGACATCATCCTGATCGCCGGCGCTTCGGCCACCGTTGACCGCGGCGATGTCATCCCCGCCGCCATTGTCGCCGCCGGCGGCATGGTGGAGCGGCTGGGCATGCCCGTTGATCCCGGCAATCTGCTGGTGCTCGGTGGGCTGGGGCAACGTCCGGTCATCGGTCTGCCCGGCTGTGCGCGCAGCCCGAAGCGCAATGGCTTTGATATCATTCTGGAAAATCTTGTCGCCGGGCTGGCGGTGACCAGCGCCAGCATCGCCGCCATGGGCGCCGGCGGCCTGTTGCCCGAGGCTGAACGCCCGCAACCGCGTGCTGCACAAATGCACCTTGCCGGCCCGACCGGCGCCATCATCCTCGCCGCCGGCCGCTCCAGCCGCATGGGTGCGGCGCACAAATTGCTGGAATTGTGGCGCGGCAAGCCATTGGTCGCGCATGTCGCCGACGCCGTCGCCGCGGCCGGCCTGCCGCCACCGATCGTGGTGCTGGGGGCTCGCGCGGCGGATGTCCGCTCAGCGCTCGGCGACCGGCCGGCGCAGTTCATCTTTGCCGCCGACCATGCGGACGGCCTTGCCCATTCGCTGCGCGCCGGCATCGCGGCGGTGCCGGCGGGCTGGGCCGGGGCACTGGTCTGTCTGGGCGACATGCCGCGCGTCGAACCCGGCCTGTTGCATGCCCTTGCGGCGGCACCGGGCCTTGCCGTGCCGGTGTGGGACGGCCGGAGCGGCAACCCGGTACGCTGGCCGCGGGGGTTGTTCCCCCGTTTGCAAGACCTTGTCGGCGATGTCGGCGGCAAGGCGATCCTGGCCGAACAGGCTGATGCGCTGACAACCGTCACCGCACCCAGCGATGCGATTTTCGACGATATAGACACGCCGGCGGCGCTCACCGCGCTGCGCCAGCGCCGCTGAACCGCGACATCGCCGCCATTGCGCCCGGCGCCATCCTTGCTAAATGCTTTCCGCAGGAATCCAGCAACAGGGGGCACGCTTTACCATGACCGGAATGCCGCCTCTGCTCGTCGATATCTTCCGCCTGTGTATCTGGCTGGTGCTGCTCACCGCTATTTTCGTGCCGCTGGAACGGTTGTTCGCGCTGCGCCCGTCGCGGTTGTTCCGCGCCGAAATTGGCAATGATCTCGGCTATTATTTCCTCAACAGTCTGGTCCCGGCGGCGCTCATCGCCGTGCCGATGGCGGCATTGGCAACCCTGTTGCAACGCCTGTTGCCGCCGGGTTTTCACGCCACCGTCCATGCCCTGCCGCTGTGGGCGACGATCCCGGCCGGTCTGATCATCGCTGATATCGGTTCCTATTGGGGGCATCGCATCAGCCACGCCAGCCCGTTCCTGTGGCGCTTCCACGCCGTCCATCATAGTGCCGAACAGCTTGATTTCCTTGTAAATACCCGCGCCCATCCGGTGGACATGGTGATCACCCGCATGTCAGGCCTGGTACCGCTGTATATCCTCGGCCTGGGCAGCGCCGGCCCGGCGGGCAACATGTTGCCGGTAGTCATCACCCTGATCGGCACCTTTGCCGGCTTCTTTGTCCATGCCAATGTCCGCTGGCGGTTCGGCCCGCTGGAATTGTTGGTGGCGACCCCGGCGTTCCACCATTGGCACCACAGCCGCACCGATCATATCGACCATAATTTTGCCGCGACCTTCCCGTGGATCGACCGGCTGTTCGGCACGCTCTATCTGCCGGCGAAATTCCCCGATGATTATGGTGTGCAGGCGCCGTTGCCGCGCACCATCACCGGGCAGTTGCTGTCGCCGCTGGTGCCGGCGCCTGCCGAGCGGGCGACGCCGCGATCAGGCTGAACGCGGCGCCGAAGCACGCCGGCGCATCGCTGCCCCTACAACGCCAAAGCCCAAGGCCAGCAGCGCCCATTCCATCGGCTCGGGCACGCCGGGGGTCACCCCGTTGCTGACCGTGACAACCAGACGATCGGCCCGCAAGGCCGAATGACTGAAGGCGTATTGATCGTTGCTGTTGGTACGGATGGTGAACCCGCCGTTTGAATAGAAATTCGGGTCCCGGCCCGCACCATTCACGAAATCAATGGTATAGCCCTGGGCATATCCCAGGGGGATGGCATGGTTGACCGAACGCGACAGCATATTGACCGTCGCGTTGATGTCCGGCCCGTTGCGCGCGGCAAGCTTCAGATCCGTGAAATAGCCAAAGGCATTCAGCGTTTCGACCTGCGAAGAACTGTCGGCGATATAGTCGTTCAAGGGCGAAAAGCTGCCGTCAAAATGATAGCTGTGGCCGTCGATCGTCAGGGTCGCCATGATCGCCGGGGTGCTTTCGGCATCGGATGGCTGGCTCTGTCGCCGGTAGGTATGGCGGGTCGTCGCCGAACTGCCATCGGCAAAATCGACTTCAAGCCCCAGCGTCGTATCCATCCGGTAAACGAGCTTGAACGCCCGGCCGTCGAGGTTGGCGGGTGAGCCGAACAACCCCAGATGATCAAAGTCATCGTCATAATTGCCACCGATGTTGATGCCGGTGAAGGTGTAGGTGACGATCGCCCCCCTGGCCGGCGCCATGCCGGCGACAAGCCCGGCGATCCCCAGACCAGCAAAAGCCGGAATGCGCGAAACCATCATATGCCCCTGTTGATCCGGCCGTCGTTGCGGCGCGCGCCCGTCACAACCTTAATGAAGCGCAATATGCGGGCAATTGCCTGTTCAGGCATGTCCGCCGCCGTCATCGACCTGTCGTCATTGCTGGGTTAGGGTGCGGCATGGCTGCCCAATCCCCCGCCCCCCCTGCCCCGCTGGCGCTGCCGGTTCCGGAATCCGAACGCTATTTCAATCGCGAAATCTCATGGCTGGCCTTCAACGACCGGGTGCTTGAGGAGGCGACCAACCGCGCCCATCCGCTGCTCGAACGGCTGCGCTTCCTGTCGATTTCGGGCAATAACCTTGATGAATTCTACATGGTGCGTGTCGCCGGCCTGCGCGGCCAGGTCCGCGCCGGGATCGAAACGCTCAGCCCTGAAGGCATGACCCCGGCACAGCAGCTCGCCGCCATTGCCGATCGCGCCGACCGCCTGATGGAGGCACAGCAGCTGGTCTGGGGCAATCTGGTCCGCGAACTGGCAGTGGCCGAATTCCATGTCATCACCGCCGAACGCCTGACCAAAGATGAGCGCAACTGGCTGGAAAAACACTTCCTCGAACAGATTTTCCCGGTACTCACCCCCCAGGCGATCGACCCTGCCCACCCCTTCCCCTTCATTCCCAACAAGGGCTTTTCGCTGATCCTGGAACTGCGCCGACAGTCGGACGAGGAATTGCTGCGTGCACTGCTCATGCTGCCCTCGATGCTGCCGCGCTTCATCCGCCTGCCCGGCACCGCCATCCGCTACATCAGCCTGGAAAACACCATCCGTGCCTTTTTCGGGCAGCTATTCCCGGGTTATGACCTGATCGGCGATGGCGCCTTTCGCGTCATTCGTGACAGTGATATCGAGGTGGAGGAAGAAGCCGAAGATCTGGTGCAATTCTACCAGACCGCGCTGAAACGCCGGCGCCGCGGCGAAGTCATCCGCCTGAAGATCGAGTCGACCACGCCGCATGATCTCTACATCCTGGTCCAGGAGGCGCTCCACGTCGGCGAGCGTGACACCACCAGCGTCGCCGGCGTGCTCGGCATCGCCGATCTGGCGCAGCTTGTGGATGAAGACCGGCCCGACCTGAAGTTCGAACCCTATTCGCCGCGCTTCCCCGAACGCATCCGCGAACATGGCGGTGACTGCTTTGCCGCCATCCGCGCCAAGGACCTGGTCGTCCACCACCCTTACGAAAGTTTCGAGGTCGTGCTGGCCTTTCTGCGACAGGCGGCGGCCGATCCCGATGTCATCGCCATCAAGCAGACGCTGTACCGCGCCGGCAAGAACAGCCCCATCGTCCGCGCCCTGATCGATGCCGCCGAGGCCGGCAAGTCGGTCACCGCCGTCGTCGAATTGAAGGCGCGCTTTGACGAGGAGCAGAATCTCGTCTGGGCCGCCGCGCTGGAACGCGCCGGGGTGCAGGTCGTCTATGGCTTTGTCGAATGGAAAACCCACGCCAAGCTGTCGATGGTGGTGCGCCGGGAAGGCGGTGACATCCGCACCTATGTGCATTTCGGCACCGGCAATTATCACCCGGCCACGGCGCGCATCTATACCGACCTGTCGTTCTTCACCGCCGATCCGGTACTGGCGCGCGATGCAGCGCAGGTGCTGAATTACATCACCGGCTATGTCCAGCCGACCAGGCTGGAAAAGCTCGGCATGTCGCCGCTGACCATGCGCGCCAAGCTCTATGGCCTCATCGATGGCGAAATCGCCAACGCCCGCGCCGGCAAGCCCGCCGAAATCTGGGTCAAGCTCAACAGCCTCGTCGATACCGGCATCATCGACAAGCTGTATGAAGCCAGCGGCGCCGGGGTGCAGATCGACCTGATCATCCGCGGCATCTGCTGCCTGCGCCCCGGCGTGCCCGGCCTTTCGGACAATATCCATGTCCGCTCGGTTGTCGGGCGGTTCCTTGAACACAGCCGCATCTTTGCCTGCGGCAATGGCGCCGAACTGCCGTCCCGCAAGGCGAAACTCTATATTTCCAGCGCCGACTGGATGCCGCGCAACCTTGATCGCCGTGTCGAGGTGCTGGTGCCGATCGAAAACCCCACCGTTCACGCCCAGGTGCTCGATCAGGTGATGGTCGCCAATCTGAAGGATACCGAGCAGAGCTGGGCGCTGCGTGCCGATGGCAGCTACAAACGCCTGAAGGGCCATGAACCGCCCTTCAACCTGCACCGCTATTTCATGACCAACCCATCGCTGTCGGGGCGCGGCGCATCCTTGAAGAACACCGGCAAGGTGCCGCGGCTGGTGCTGGATGAGGAAGACGATCTTGATGCCGCCAGTGATGCTGCCGGCTTGGCATAGCCTCACCCTGTCATGACCATCGGGCCATTACCGGCTTTGCGTGACCGGTTGAATCGGGCATATCCGCGGCGCGATCTTCAAACGGGAGCCGGCGTGGCCACAGCCTTTCAGATCGAACCGCCACATACCGGATCGCTGCCGTCTGCCGATGGCCTGATCGGCATCATCGATATCGGGTCCAATTCGGTCCGTCTGGTTGTCTATCAAGGCCTGACGCGCATTCCCGCGACCCTGTTCAATGAAAAGGTCATGGCCGGGCTGGGCCGCGGCCTCGCCGCCAATGGCCGGCTCGGCAAGGGCGCCATGGACAATGCGGTGACGGCGCTGCGGCGCTTTGCGGCGCTGGCGGCGGGCATGGGGGTGACATCGCTGCGCACCGTGGCCACAGCGGCGGTGCGCGAGGCCGCCAATGCCGATGAATTCATCGGCCGGGTGGGACGCGACTGCGGCCTGACCATCGAAACCATCAGCGGCGAGGCGGAAGCGCGCGGCGCGGCGCTGGGAGTCATCGCCGGCATTCCCGATGCCGATGGCGTCGTCGGGGATCTGGGCGGCGGCAGCCTGGAATTGATCCGCGTCGCCGGCGGCGAAGCGCATGAACGCATTTCGCTGCCCATCGGCTCACTGCGCCTCGATGCCGTGCGCAAGCGCGACCGGCGGGCGCTGGCGCCGTTCATCAGGGCGGCGCTCGACAAGGTCGAATGGGCCGCCGCCGGGCGCGGCCGGCCCTTCTACATGGTCGGCGGTTCGTGGCGGGCGCTGGCCCAGGTGCATATCCATTCCAGCGGGCATCCGCTGCCGATCGTCCACCAATATGAAATGCCGGCGTCGGCGCCTGCCTCGCTGGTACGCAGCCTGTCGCAGCTTGATCTGGCAACGCTGAAGACCGTGCCCAACCTGTCAACCTCGCGCCTGCCATCGCTGCCCGGCGCGGCCATGCTGTTGGCGGCGACGGTCAAGCGGCTGGGATCATCCTCGGTGATCGCCTCGGGCTTTGGCCTGCGCGAAGGGCTGTTGTTCGGGCAATTGTCGCCGGAACAGCAGCGGCTTGATCCGCTGATCGAGGCGGCGCGCAGCGAAGGCGCCCGGCAGGGCCGCTTTCCCGAACATGGCGACATGCTGTTCGATTGGATGGATGGCCTGTTCGACGGCGCCGAAACCCGCAGCGACCGGCGGCTGCGGCTGGCGGTGTGTTTACTCAGCGATATCGCCTGGCGCGCTCACCCGGATTTCCGTCCCGAACGCGGCGTCGATGCGGCGCTGCACGGCAATTGGGTGGCGGTGACGGCGGCGGAACGCGCCGCACTGGCACAGGCGCTACACTATTGCTTCGGCGGCGCCGGCGATGCCCCGGTGCTGGGCTTGTTGGCGCGATTGGCACCGCCGGCGCTGCTGGCCCGCGCCCGGGTCTGGGGGCTGGCGCTGCGCCTGGGACAACGCCTGACCGGCGGCACGGCTGAGGCTTTGGTCGCCAGCCGGCTGCTGCGCGAAGGCGACGCCGTGATGCTGCGGCTGGAACCGGCGCAGGCGGCGCTGCTCGGCGAAACCGTGCAGCGGCGCTTGAAACTGCTCGGCCAGGCGATGGGTCTGGAACCACGCGTGGTGCTGGGCTGAAGCACTGTCCTACACGAGCCAAATGGGTTATAGCGTTAAATATCCCGATTTATCCCTCCCCGTTAACGCTTCGCGTTGCCTAACGGCTGCGGGGCGGGATTTAAAACCAGAAGCTCTTTCTCATCGATAAGTTTGATCAGCTTCGCTGCCGGAAGCCTTTTCGAAAACGCCGCCGCCAGCGTGAACAACACCCAGACAGAGACTTTCGTCAACTTCCGCGCCGCAGCCGCCTCAGTCGATCACCGCCTTGGTCATCGTCAGCTTGCCATCCTTGACGACAAAGCCCAGCCGGCCCTCGACCAGCGCCAGGGCATCGGCACCAAAGACATCGCGCCGCCAGCCGGCAAGCACCGGCAGGCCTTCGGTGACGCCGGCAGCCAAAGCATCAAGATCATCGCCGCGGACGATCAGCTTGGGCGCCACGCCGCTTTCCTTGCTGCGGATTTTCAGCAGCAGCTTGAGCAGATCGGCGATCAGCGCGCCTTCCGACGACAGGCCAGGCCGCTGCGGTTCCCGCGCCGGCATCTCCTCAGGCGGCAGGGGCTCCGCCCCCTGCAAGGCGCGGATCAGCCGGTCGCCGATGGCATTGCTGCCCCAGGCGGCGCTCAGCCCGCGCACCTTGGCGAGATCGGCTTGGCTACGTGGTGGCTGGCCGGCAAGGTCGCCCAGCGTTTCATCCTTGACGATCCGGCCGCGCGGCACATCCTTGTCCTGCGCCTCCAGTTCCCGCCAGCGCGCCAGCGCCTTCAACCGCCCCAGCACATCGGGCTTGCGGCTGGGCAGGCGCAGACGCAGCCAGGCCTTTTCCGGATCATTCGCATAGGTGGCGGGATCACAAGCCCGCGCCATTTCATCGTCCAACCATTCACCGCGGCCGGTGCGGCGCAATTTGTCGACCATCTTGGGGAAAAGTGCCGCCAGATGCGTCACATCGCCAATGGCATAGTCAAGCTGGCGATCATTCAGCGGCCGCCGCGCCCAATCGGTAAACCGCGCACCCTTGTCGATCTGCACCCCCGAATAGGCCGCGACCAGATTGGTGTAACCCACTTGTTCGCCCAGCCCCAGCGCCATGGCGGCGACTTGCGTGTCGAACAGCGGCGCCGGCGTCTTGCCGGTGAGGTTATAGATGATCTCAAGGTCCTGGCCGCCGGCGTGGAAGACCTTGAGGACATCATCCTCCACCAGAAGCGTGAGCAACGGCGTCAGATCAATGCCGGGCGCCTTGGGATCGATGGCCGCCGCCTCGCTGCTGGAGGCGACCTGGACGAGGCACAGATCGGGGTAATAGGTGCTTTCGCGCATGAATTCGGTATCGACCGTGACGAAATCGGCCTGGGCCAGGCGATCGCACAAAGCGGTCAAGGTTTTGGTATCGGTAACCAGCGGGTGGATGAGCATGATGTGGCATAGCGCAGCCGAGGCAGCTTGACAAAGTGCCAAGGCCAGTGTGTCACGCGCCGACCCATATACCCGACATAATTGCCCGGAAAACCAGATCATGCACGCCTATCGCACCCATAACTGCGGCGCCCTGCGCGCCGCCGACGCCGGCAAGCCGACGCGGCTGTCAGGCTGGATTCACCGCAAGCGCGATCATGGCGGGGTGTTGTTCATCGATCTGCGTGACCATTTCGGATTGACCCAGATCGTCGTCGGCCCGGCCTCGCCGGCGTTCGAAACGCTCGATCGGGCGCGGCTCGAATCGGTGGTGACGATCACCGGCGATGTGGTGGCACGCGAAGGCGGCGCGGTGAACGTCAATCTGGCGACCGGCGATATCGAAGTGCGCGCCAATGACGTGACGGTGCAATCGGCGGCGAGCGAATTGCCGCTGCCGGTGGCCGGTGATGCCGAATATCCCGAGGATATCCGCCTCAAATATCGCTTCCTCGATCTGCGGCGCGAGCGGCTGCACGCCAACATGATGCTGCGCTCGAACGTCATCGCGTCCCTGCGGCGCCGCATGATCGACCAGGGCTTCACCGAATTCCAGACACCGATCCTGACAGCGTCGTCCCCCGAAGGCGCCCGTGACTATCTGGTGCCCAGCCGCGTCCATCCCGGCAAATTCTATGCGCTGCCGCAGGCACCGCAGATGTTCAAGCAACTGCTGATGGTGGCGGGCTTCGATCGCTATTTCCAGATCGCGCCGTGTTTCCGTGATGAAGATGCCCGCGCCGACCGCTCACCGGGCGAGTTCTACCAGCTCGATTTCGAAATGAGCTTTGTCACGCAGGACGATGTGTTCGCGGCAATCGAACCCGTGCTGGCCGGCGTGTTCGCTGAGAACGCCGGCTTTGGCGGCCGCACGCCCTGGACAGTGACGGAAGGTGCCTTTCCGCGCATCCCCTATGCCGACTCCATGCTGAAATATGGCAATGACAAGCCCGATCTGCGCAACCCGCTGGTCATTCAGGATGTCACCGCGCACTTCAGCGGTTCAGGCTTCGGCCTGTTCGCCAAGCTGGTTGAGGCCGGCAATGTAGTGCGCGCCATCCCGTCGCCGGGCACCGCCGAAAAAAGCCGGCGCTTCTTTGACGATATGAACGAATGGGCACGCGCCGAAGGCTATTCGGGCCTCGGCTATGTCACCCGCAAGGCCGGCGAATTCGGCGGGCCGATTGCCAAGAACCATGGTGAAGCCGGGATGCAGGCGATTTACGACCAGCTTGGACTGGGGCCTGACGATGGCTGCTTCTTCGCCGCTGGCAAGGAAGCCCAGGCAGCCCGGCTGGCCGGGCTGGCGCGGACCCGCGTCGGGCAGGAACTGGGTATCATCGAGCAGAACGCCTATAAATTCTGCTGGATCGTCGATTTCCCGATGTTCGAATATGACGAGGACGCCAAGAAGATCGATTTCAGCCACAACCCCTTCTCGATGCCGCAGGGCGAACTCGAAGCGTTGGAAACCCAGGACCCGCTGACCATCAAGGCGTTCCAATATGACATCGTCTGCAACGGCGTCGAACTGTCGTCGGGTGCCATCCGCAACCATCGGCCCGAAATCATGTACAAGGCCTTCGAGATCGCCGGTTACAGCCGCGACGACGTGGACCGCGATTTCGCCGGCATGATCAACGCCTTCAAATTCGGTGCCCCGCCGCATGGTGGCTCGGCACCGGGGGTGGACCGCATGGTCATGCTGATCGCCGACGAACCAAATCTGCGCGAAGTCGTCGTCTTCCCGATGAACCAGAAGGCCGAAGACCTGATGATGAACGCCCCCAATGTGGCGACGGCAAAGCAACTGCGCGAACTGCACATTCGCGTCGTCGAATAGGCGCAGGGAGCCGCGACGTGCGGCCCGCTGCCGCCATTTTTGGCCCCTGATATCAGGCGTCGAGCGGTCATGGTGGTGGCGGCGCCGGCGTGATGCCGTCCAAAATCCCAACATTCATTAATATTAAAGCGCGACGATAATCGCGTTTCGCAATGGCAGAACGCGCCCTAACACCGTTCAGGCCCTGAATTTAGTATGTATAAACGCTTTGTTAGGTTTGGCACGCAATTTGCAACGTGATCGACAGCTTGGCCGCGATGGAGAGAGTCGCGGCCAACCTTTGCGCAGCGTTCACAGTTCAAACCGGAACAAAGGGTCATATTATGCAGACTATCATCTCGGCGCTGGCGCCGAAGCGAACGCCGCGTGGCTTTTCCGCGGCCGCCACCGGGCTTGGCATTGCCGCCTTGCTGGCCTTTGGCACGGCCTCGCCTGCGGCCGCCGCAACGCTGACGGTCAATTCGGCGGGCGCCTATAACCTTGGCAGCGTGCAACTGGATGGCACAATCGCCGGCTATGGGCCGTTCAGCCGCGGCGAAGTTGGCGGCCCGGTGGTACTGCAGGGCACCACGTCCAGCGGCAAACCCTTCTCCGTCATCACCTATTGCTTTGATCTGCTGCACAATATCAGCGTCGGCTTCGGCTATCAGGCAAGCGTCAACTACACCTTTTCAACCGCGCCGATGAGTACCGACAACATCACCGGCCCCGGAACCGGCAATATTCTCACCCTGTCACAGGTTCAAAAGATGAGCGGGCTCGCCAAGCTCGGCGCGCGCCTGTTCCTGAATGGCAGCCCCAATCTCAATGACGCGATGCCTGCCATCCAGGCGGCGATCTGGAATAGCGAATATGGCTTGACCGCCACGCTCGCCAACCCGTCGGCCCAGGCACTTTATGAGCATTATCGCGGCCTGTCCTTCACTGGTGCCACAGTGCCAGGCTTGGTGGCGCGCAATGCCCAGGGCCTGATCATCGGTGCCCAACAGAGCCTGGCGCTCGCCCATGGTGCGGTGCCCGAACCGGCCAGTTGGGCCCTGCTGATCACCGGCTTCGGCGCGGTTGGTGTCGCGGCACGGCGGCGGCGCGCGGGACGCGCGGTTACGGCATAGCTTTTGGGGGCAATCTTCAACCCCCAAATCCTCCCGGCGTGACGGGACGGCGCGTGTGTATCGGTTGCTTGTTGCCGTAAACTTTCCCATCAATCTTCGCCTGATTGGCTTTGGCCAGTATTCGTCGTGCCAATCGGCATTGCCTGCCAGCGATGGCGGCCAAGCGAATATTCGCCAAGCCTCCAGCGCGTTGATTGATGGGAAGTCGCATGGCCAAGCTCAAACTCGAAGATTTCGAAACCGACGAACAACTTGATCGCGCCGATTATGAAACGCAGCTGGTCACGCTGCAGCACCGGCTGGAATTGATCCAGGCCGCCTATATCAACCAGAACCTGAAGGCGATCATCGCGATCGAAGGCTGGGACGCCGCCGGCAAGGGTGGCCTGATTCAGCGCCTGACCGGCACGCTCGATCCGCGCTATACCAAGGTCTGGTCGATCGGTGCGCCGACCAGGGCCGAAATTGAACATCATTATCTGTGGCGGTTCTGGCAGAAACTGCCCGGCTGCCGTGAAATCGCGGTGTTCGATCGCACCTGGTATGGCCGGGTGCTGGTGGAGCGCGTCGACAAGAT
>JANYCM010000012.1 GCA_025360285.1 Sphingomonadales bacterium | reverse complement strand
GGAGGAAGCGGCGAAGCCGTAACATTCTTCCTCTCCCGCGTGCGGGAGAGGCGAGACGCGCGCCAGCGCGCCGGGTGAGGGTGTTCACGCGTTTCCAAGCACGAAGAACACCCTCACCCGCTCGGCCAAGTGGCCGGGTCGACCTCTCCCGCCGGCGGGAGAGGAGAGTTTCCAGCCTCAATCGCGCACCCGAACGGACACTGGCCCCGCCGGCGCCCGTTCGGCCCCGCGCCGCCCCCGCCAGCCCCGGCCATCACCCCATCCGGCATTTGCCCGGTCGCGCGCCGCTGCGGCCCGGTGGCGCTACCCCGATCGCCGGGCGCGCTACCCGCAAAACCCGGTCCCGAACCGCTGGCATACCCTGAAAATCCGGGTTTTTCCCGCAGCGCAGCACCGCCCCGGCCGGGCCGAAATCGCCCCGCCGTCGCCCCGTAACCGCCGGAAATCCTTGGGTGTTCAGCCCGGCTTGCGCAGCAGCGGCGTCACCATCGGCACCGTCAGCATCGTGCTTCCGACCGCCATCAGCAACAGCGCGGTAAAGGTCGTGCCGGTAATGACGCCGCGATCGAGCAGGATATTGGCGAAGATGATCATGATCAGCGCCTTGGTTTGCAGCAGCCAGCCGATCGCCCAGGCATCGCGGCGCGGCCAGTTGAGGATACGCCCGGCGATCTGCACCCCGGCCAGCTTGCCCACAACCGCCGCCACCAGCAGCAGCGCCGCTGCGCCAAAGACCGCCGCCCCGCCGACATCCCAGCGGGTTTTCAGCCCGGTGGACAGGAAGAATACCGGCATCACCGCCAGCAGCACATGATCCCGAAACGCATCCATCTGCCGGCGATCGAACCAATCAGCATCGCATACCGCGCCGGCCAGGAACGCCCCGACCATGAAATGCAGCCCGGCCCAATCCGCGGCAAAACCGCAGCCCGCCAGCCAGATCAGCGCGATGTACCAACGGTCCGCCGGCGTCACCCGCGCCATAAGCCGGCGCAGCAACAGGCTGAAAACGGCGAACAAAATCAGGAACCCGGCCTGCCGCGCCATGCGCTGCCAATCCAGCAGGATGATCGCCAGCACGCCCCAGATCGCCACATCGTCAAGGCTGGCATAGCGCAGGATACGCTGCCCCAGCGGCAGCCGCAGGATGGCGAGCTTTTCCATCAGCAGCACCAGAATCGGCAGCGCCGTCACCGCACAGGCCATGCCGATACCCAGCACCACCTGCCATTGCGCGCCCCTCTGCCCGGCCCAGCCAGCCCCTGTCGCCAGCAGCACCACCGCGGCCAGACTGCCCAGCACCAGCGGCACCACAAGTGCCAGCCCGGCGGTGATGCCCGTCTCGCGCCGCCGCGCCCAGGCCTGGCGCAGATCAAGCTCCACGCCCGCCACAAAGACGAACATCATCACCGCCCACCAGGCGATGCCGTTCAGCGCGCCGGTGACCTGCGGATTGAAAACAAAGCCATAATAGCCCGGAAACACCGCTCCCAGCACGCCCGGCCCGAGCAGGATACCAGTGATGATCTGCACCACCACAAGCGGCGCATAATAGTCCGTCCGCCCCAGCCGCCACGCCAGCCACGGCAGGCTGAAGATCATCAGCATGGCGATCAGGAAGATTTCGGTGGTGGACAAATCAGAGCCCGGTGAGTCCGGCCGTCAGGTCCCACAGCCGTGCCGCGCGACCCTGATCATTGGCGCGGGCGCTGAGCGGCTGGGCAAAGGCCTCGCGCCCGGCCTTCTGGCGGTTGCCCCAGCTCCAATGTACCCCCGACTCCGTAAAGCGCGGATCGGCGACGACATCGGCGACGCGTTCACCGGCCAGCGGCTGCGAAACATAGCCCTTGGTGATGTTTTTCTGGAACCAGGGGAAGATGCGCCGGAACGCCGCCGGCGCGTGGCGGAACAGCGGCGTATCGGCGACACAGCCGGGATAAAGCGTTGAAAAGATGATGCCCGTATCAGCGTGAAAGCGGCGGTGCAGCTCCCGGCTCATGATCATCGTGCAGAGCTTTGAATCCTTGTAAGCCTTGCCGGGCTTGAATTTCTGGCCGTCGATCATCGCGACGGGATCGCGGAAACCCGCCGCCAGCCCGGCAAGATCGCCAAGGTCCGCCGGTGCCGGAATCGGCACCTTGCCGCCGAATTCCTCCGAATTGGCGGTCACCGTGCCCAGCGTTACCAACCGCGGCGCGGCGGCTTTTTCAAGGACCGGCAGCAGCAGATTGGCGAGCAGGAAATGCCCGAAATAATTGGTGGCAACGCTGATCTCATAGCCTTCGGGCGATCGCTGCGGCACCGTAAGCCGCGGCAGATAAACCGCGGCATTGCAGACCAGGGCATCAAGCCCCAGGCCCGTCGCCTGAAACGCCGCGACAAAGCCCCGGACACTCGCCAGCGAGCCCAGATCGATGCCGAGAAGCGTGCGCGACGCCGCCGGAATGCCGATGTTATCGGCCGCCGCCGCCGCCTTGGCCAGATCACGGCAGGCCATCACGACATGCCAGCCGCGCGTCGCCAACGCCTTGGCCGCCCATAGCCCGACGCCCGAGGAAGCACCGGTAATGATCACGACGGGGGGATGCGTTGCGGCCATGCGAACCTTTGGATGACGGAACTTTAATTGCCGGTTTTTGGCGCAAGCCGGGCGCCGCCGCAACGCCGCGCCTTATTCCCCCCAGGGCCGCACCGACAGGCCGCGCCAGTAATTCAGCACGATATGCAGCGTTGTCAGCCCCGGCCCAGCGGTGAACAGCGTTTTTTCGGACTTGGGCTTGGCGAGTACCAGCTTGGGATTATTGGAAAAACCGATGCCATCCGAAAAAATCGACAGCCGACCATCGGCATCGCGATCATGCAGCGCCACCATGGCATAGCGGCCGGGACCGGGCAGGGTGATGCACACCGCCATCTCGCCCGCCGCCGTTACCGCCATCTCCTCGCGCCGCAGATATTTGCCGCTGGCGAGATAATCATCGGGGTTGTCGCCATAATATTGCACCCGCAGGCGCCCGGCGCGATCCCGAAAACCTTCGACGATGACCAGCGCGGCGGTACCGCCGGCGCCGGGACGGCAGGCGCCGGCGTCGCTGCCCAGAACAGGCTCCTGCGCGGCCGCCGGGCTCGCGCCAAGCGCCACCATGATTGCCATGCCGGCTGCCATTACCGCCGACCATGATGATTTTGCCATGCGCTTGGGGTTTCGCCTTGGGGTTTCGCCGGGCTATAGGGTTGCCAATGGGACCGGCGGGAATCGCTTGCCGTTTCTCTACAACATGATGGCGGCTTGCGGCCAGACTATGGCGCGGCAGTGTCGGTATCAAGGGACTGGACCTGCCCTGTCTTGACCGTGCTGACCCGTTTCGATCGTTATCTCGCCCGGCTGATCATCGTGCCGCTGGTATCGTCGCTGGTCATCGCCGCGATGCTGCTGCTGCTTGACCGGATGCTGCGATTGTTCGATTTCGTCATGAACGAAGGCGGGCCGGTCAGCGTTGTCTGGCGAATGCTGGGCAATCTGCTGCCCGAATATCTGTCGCTGGGCATTCCCATCGGCGTGATGATGGGCATTTTGCTGGCCTTCCGGCGGCTGGCGCTGTCGTCCGAACTTGATGCGCTGCGCGCTGTCGGCATCAGCTATAACCGGCTGCTGCGGGTGCCGCTGCTGTTCGCCACATTCTTCGCCATCGTCAATTTCGGCATAGTCGGCTTTCTGCAGCCGGTATCGCGTTATGCCTATGAAAACCTGCGCTTCGAACTGCGATCCGGGGCCCTGGGTGCCTCGATCAAGGTGGGTGAATTCGCCAATCTGGGCAAGGGCATGACTTTGCGGGTGGAAAAAAGCCTCAACCAGGGTGCCGATCTGCGCGGTCTGTTCGTGCGCGCCGAAAGCAAGGACGGCCAAAGCCTGGCCGTAACCGCCGAACAAGGCACCTTCCTGTCGAGCGATGATCCCGATGTCATCCTGCTGCGGCTGCGCCATGGCACATTGGTGCATTCTCCCGCGGCGGGCGGCGTGCCGCGGGTGCTGTCCTTCGATCAGCACGACCTGCCGGTCAGCCTGCCAAACATGACCAATTTCCGCAAACGCGGCGAGGGCAATCTGGAACGCACCCTGCCCGAACTGGCAGCGACGGTGTTCGATTCCACGGCGGCGCATGAAGCCCGGCGGGATGCCAGCGCCACCTTCAACCGCCGGCTGGTGCAATGCCTGGTGATGTTCGCGCTGCCCTTCCTGGCTGTTGCGCTGGCGGTGCCGCCGAAGCGCTCAACATCGGCGCTAGGCGTCTTTGTCAGCCTGATCTCGCTGATTACCTTCCATAAATTGACCGAATATGGCGAACGCATGGGCAGCATCGGCCGGGTTGATCCGGTGCTGTCGCAATGGCTGCCGTATATCGGCTTCCTGGCCCTGTCTTTATGGCTATACCGCATCCTCAGCGTTGTGCCGGGGGGGCAGCCGATCGGCGCGCTGGATCGCTGGTTCGCCCGCATCGGCAGCCTGGTGTCGGGGCTGGCGGCCCGGCTGGTGCGCCGCGAACAATGGCGCGACGATGCGCTGTCGGCGGGGTGAGGCATGACGCTTTTCCCCTCCAATACCATCGCCTGGTACACGGCGCGGATGTTCCTGGTGCGCACCGCGGCGTTCCTGATCGGGCTGATCATCATTCTTGAATCGCTGGATCTGCTTGGCGAATCGGGCAAGATCCTGGCGGTTGCCGGCAACAGCGAGGGCGATCTGTGGACCTATGTGTCGCTGCGGGTGCCGCAGTTGATCCAGTTGTTCCTGCCGTTTTCGGTGCTGCTGGCGACGCTGGTGACACTCGCCACCCTCAACCAGAACAGCGAAGTTGTGATCTTCAAGGCGGCCGGGCTGTCGGCGCACCGGATTCTCAGCCCGCTGATCATCGCCGCGCTGGGCATTGCCATCGCCAATTTCGTCTTCAACGAACGTGTGGTGACGCGTGCGACCCATACGCTGCGCGCCTGGCAGGACAATGATTATCAGAAAATCCCGCCCGAAAAGCTCAGCGTCACCGAAAGCTGGGTGCGCGGCGACGATGATCTGTTCCACGCCGAACAGGTCACCGGCGCGGGGGCCGCGACGCGGTTGCAGGATGTGACCATCTATGACCGTGTCGATAACCGCCTGGTGCGGGTGGTGATGGCCAAGGGCGCGCGCCCCGGCGGCCATGGCTGGCTATTGTCGGGCGTGCGGGTGTTTGATGTGGCGCGCGGCACAGTGACGGCGCTGGCCGACCTGGACCTTACCAGCGCCGTGGTGCCGCGCCAGTTCACCACCGCCGGCATAACCCCGGCGTTCGTGCCGCTGTGGCATTTGTGGCCGCAGATCGCCGAACAGCGCGCCGCCGGCAAATCGGTCGGCACGCTGGAGGCGGCGGCCTGGCACAAGCTTTCGGGGCCCTTGTCCACCGTGCTGATGCCGCTTCTCGGTGCCGTTGCGGCCTTTGGCCTGGCACGTTCGGGGCGGTTGTTCGTCCGCGCCGTGATCGGCATGTTCCTGGGCTTTGCGTTTTTCGTCGCGGATAATTTCATGCTGGCGATGGGCAATTTCGGCACTGTGCCGCCGTTGATGGCGGCCTGGGCACCGTTCCTGCTATTCCTGCTGATCGGCGAAGCTGTGTTGATCCGTACCGAGGAATAGCCTGTCCAAAATCGGCCGCAATGGCACTCTACGCATATTGGCATGATAACGGCGACAATGACCAATCTGCACCTTGTCGCCGTCGAAAGCGCCGCCGACCGGGCACGTTTCGTCGAACTGCCTTATCGGCTTTACGCCTATGATCCGCATTTCGTGCCGCCGCTGCGGTCTGAAATGCGGGCGCTGATCGATGGCATCAAGGGCAACCCCTGGTTCGGCCATGCCGAGGCGAAATTCTGGCTGGCGGTGGACGGCGACCAGGTCGTCGGGCGCATTTCGGCGCAGGTCGATCAGCTTGTGCTGGATCACATCGGCGCCGGTACCGGCCATTGGGGCATGTTGGAATGCGTCGATGACCAGCGGGTCGCCGATCTGCTGCTGGATACCGCCGAATCCTGGCTGCGTGGCCGCGGCATGGTGCGGGCGCAGGGGCCATTCAGCCTGTCGATCTGGGACGAACCCGGCTTGCTGGTCAGTGGCTTCGACCGGCCGCCGACGGTGATGATGGGGCATCATCTGCCCTGGTATCAACGGCTGATCGAAGCGCATGGCTATGCCGGCATCAAGGATATGCACGCCTGGGAGTTGCCGATCGACCGACCCTTTCCAGAGCTTGTCCAGCGCATTGTCGCCGCCAGCCAGCGCAACCCGCGGCTGAAGACCCGCCAGGTCAACAAGGCGCGCTTTGCCGAGGAAGCGGCGCTGATCCTGGATATCCTCAACGATGCCTGGTCGACCAACTGGGGCTTTGTGCCGCTGACCCCAGCCGAGATCGCCCATGTCGGTAAAAAGCTGAAACCCATCGTCTTTGAGGACCTGATCCTGATCGCCGAATATGATGGCGAACCCGTTGGTTTCATGATCGCCCTGCCCGATATCAACGAACTGACCCGTGATCTGGGCGGCAGCCTGTTTCCCTTGGGCTGGGCGAAGCTGCTGTGGCGGCTGCGAACGCCGCGCGTCAACCGCATCCGGGTGCCCTTGATGGGGATCCGCAAAAGCCTGCAAGGTCACCGCATCGCCTCTTTGATGGCGTTCCAGATGATCGAGACGATCCGCGCCAATGCGGTTGCCAATTATGGCGCGGTGCGCGGCGAAATCGGCTGGATTCTTGATGACAATGGACCAATGCGATCGATCGCCGATGCCATCGAAAGCAAGGTCACAAGGACGTATCGGGTTTACGAGCGCCCGCTCTGACCAATCCGCCGCAGGTACAGTATCACCGCCGTACCGGCGTGCAGGCGCGGTGGCTGCCACCCGGCCTTGTCCAGCACGTCGCCGCGCACCGCCAACTGCTGGGGCAGTTCAGGCAATGCCAGCCGCGGCGGCCAGACGGTGGCAATTTCATAGTCCGCGGCCGGGTCAAGGCCGGTCAGGCGCAGCGCTGGTGCAAATATGGCGCGCGGCTCGGTGATGACGGTATATGACAGCAGCGCCTCGCCCTTGTCTGCCGCGATGACGGCAAAGGCGTTGCTGTCGGCCGGCGTATCAATACGCACCAGGTCACCGCTGTGCAGCAGCTGGCGATGCGCCTTGTGGAGGGCGATACCGGCGGCAAGATCGGCCGCCTCCTGCGCCGACAATTCGCGCAGATCTGCCTCCACCCCCATATGGCCGAAAAACGCCGTCGCCACCCGCAGGCCCATCGACAGCTGGCGCCCGGTGATGTGGCAGCGCGCCGGGCCGACATGCGACCCCATGACTTCGGCCGGAAAGAAATGCGAAAAGCCGCCTTGGATGGCCAGCCGGTCAATCGCGTCGTTCGAATCCGACGTCCAGATACGGTCGGTCAGCGCCAGCACGCCATAATCGGCCCGGCCGCCGCCCGAGGCGCAGCTTTCGATTTCCACCGCCGGAAAGGCGGCGCGCAGCCGCGCCAGCACGTCGTAAACCCCGCGCACATGGGCATCGGCGCCGGCGCGGCCATCACCGCCGCCCGGCTGGCTGAGGTCGCGATTCATGTCCCATTTGAGATAGGCGATGGGGTGTTCAGTGAGCAGCGCAGCGATGGTGGCAAACATATGGTCGCGCACGTCGCCGCGGCCGAAATCCAGCGCCAACTGGTGGCGGAACAGCCTGGCCGGCGCCGGCGGGGTCGTCAGCACCCAATCGGGGTGGGCGCGATACAAGTCGCTGTCCGGATTGACCATTTCAGGTTCAATCCACAGCCCGAATTCCATGCCGCGCGAGCGGACATGTTCGATCAGCGGTGCCAGCCCCTGGGGATAGATGCGGCGATCGACGGTCCAGTCCCCCAGCCCGGCACGATCGCTGCGGCGCCGCTGGAACCAGCCATCATCCAGCACGAAGCGTTCAACCCCCAGCGCCGCCGCCCGCGACGCCAGATCCGACAGCACGACAGGGTCATGGTCGAAATACACCGCTTCCCAACTATTGTAATGCACCGGGCGCGGTCGGGCGCGCAGCCGGGTGTGTTCATCGCGGGCACGCAGATGGCGGTGGAAACCCTGGGAAAGCCCGGTCAGCCCGGCGGCCGAAACGCTGGCGTAAAGCGGCGGCGTGCGCAGGCCCTCCCCGGCCGCCAGCCGGATTTCGCCAGGCAGATAGAGCGCCTCCAGCGCCACCGAAGCGCGGCCATCGTTCAGGGTTTCGACCACGAGGCGGTGATTGCCGCTCCAGCCGAGGTGCCAGCCCCAGGCGAGGCCCTGGGATTCGGTGGTCTCGGGCGGAGTCGCTATCAGGCCGGGGAAAGCATCATGGCTGGTGCGGCCGCGGCGGTTTTCGCGCACCCAACTGCCCATCGTGCGGGTGTGTGCCGTCGTCTGGAACTCCATCGCCCAGCGGCCTTCGAAGCCGATGATCCGCGTCGCAAAGCCCGGCAGCGGCAGCACCGGCGCGGCCAGGCTGTCAACGGTCAGAAGGGCGGCGCCGCTGTTGATCAGGGCGGTTGTCGCCGTCAGCACTGCGCCGGCGAGCGCCAGATCATGGACGAGGGTGATACCATGTGCCGGATCGACGCTGGTAAACACGGCGCGCCCCGGCGTGAGGGCAACCGACGTCAACAGCGCCAGCGCCGCCCAGTCGCGGCCGCCGCGGTGCGCGGCCAGCCCCGGCCGGCCGGGCCAGCCCTGCCCCATTTGCGGCGTCAGGGCGAGCGGCGCTACGTCCGCCGGTGACGCTGGTGCTTCGCCGCGCACTGCCAGCGCCGCCAATTGGCCGGGATCGAGATCGACCGCCAGCGCCGCGCCCCAATAGAGCACCGCCGGCACACCGCTGCCTGTGGCCACCACCAACGTCACGCCCTCGCCGTCCAGGCGAACATATGACGGGATGGCAGAGGCGGAATGATCGATCATTTGCGCAAAAGCCCTATGGCGCGGCGCGCGGCTTTGTCTATCACCAGCATCTCCCCCGCAAAGGACCGGCCATGCTCGGCGTCTGCTATTATCCCGAACATTGGCCCGAAAGCTGGTGGGCCGAAGATGCGGCGCGGATGGTACGGCTGGGGCTGCGCCATGTCCGCATCGGCGAGTTTGCCTGGAGCCGAATCGAGCCTGAACCGGGTGTGTTCAACTGGAGCTGGCTCGACCGCGCCATCGCCGTGCTGGGCGCGGCGGGCCTGAAGATCGTCATATGTACGCCGACGGCGACCCCGCCGAAATGGCTGATCGACCGGTATCCGGACATATTGCCGGTGGACCCGGCGACGGGCCGGGTGCGCGGCTTCGGGTCGCGGCGCCACACGGACTTTTCCAGCCCAGTCTGGGTGGCCGAGGCGATGCGGATCAGCGCCGCTGTTGCCGACCGCTATGGCAACAATCCCCATGTCGCCGGCTGGCAGACCGACAATGAACTCTGCTGCCACGATACGGCGCTCAGCGCCTCGCCGGCAGCGCTTATGGGGTTTCGCACCTGGCTGGCGGGGCAGTATCCCAGCATCGCGGCGCTCAACAGTGCCTGGGGAAACGTCTTCTGGTCGATGGAATATCGCGGTTTCGACGAGATCGAGTTGCCCTTTGGCGCTGTCACCGAAACCAGCCCGGCGCACCGCATGGCCTTCCGGCGCTATGCCTCGGACACGGTTGCGGCGTTTCATGCAGCGATGGTGGCGATCATCCGCGCCCGGTCACCGGGACGGTTCGTTACCCATAATTTCATCCCGATGCCCGAAACCGGGGTGGACAATCACGCGCTGGCGGCGCCGCTGGATTTCGCCTCCTATGACAATTACCCGCTCGGTCGCGCCGACCTGGCGCTGGCGCGCACGCCCGCTGCCGACTTCCGCCCCTGGATGCGCACCGGCCACCCCGACTTTCAGGCCATCCTGTTCGACCAGACGCGCGGGCTCACCGGCCGGCCGTTCTGGGTGATGGAGCAGCAGCCTGGCCCGGTGAACTGGGCGCGGCACAATCCGGCACCGGCCCCCGGCATGGTGCGGCTGTGGAGCTGGGAGGCCTTTGCGCACGGCGCCGCTGTCGTCAGCTTCTTTCGCTGGCGGCAGGCGCCGTTTGCGCAGGAGCAGATGCACGCTGGCCTGCTGCGTCCCGATTCCACCGAGGCCGAGGCCTGGCCGGAGATTGCCCGACTGGCCGGCGAACTGTCGGCGCTGCCGCTGCCCGAACCCGGCCGGGCACCGGCCGCGATCATCATCGATATCGAAGCGCAATATCTGTCGGACATTGAACGCCAGGGCCGCGGCTATGATTACAACGCCGTTGTGGCGCAGTGGTATGGCGCGCTGCGGGGGCTGGGGGTGGATGTGGATTTTGTGCCACCCGGCACTGATTTGACAGGTTATGGCCTCGTCCTCGCCCCAGCGCTGGTGATGCCCGATTCGGCAGCGGTGGCGGCGTTGCAGGAGGCAAAGGCGATCATCGTCCTGGGCCCGCGATCGGGGACGAAAACCCATGATGTTACTCTCCCCGAAGGCCTGCCGCCGGGGCCGCTGCGCGCGCTGCTGCCGATCCGCGTGCTGGCAGTGGAAACACTGCGACCCGATTGCCCCGGTGGCATCAGCCTGGGTGATCAGGATTTCGAAAGCGGCCGCTGGCGCGAAAGCCTTGACCCCGGCGAAGCCTGCGTCATCGCCACCTATGAAGATGGCGCCCCGGCGCTCGTCCGCCATGGCCGGGTGCATTATCTGGCGACCTTGACCGACGATGGCTTTCTTGCCCCCTTTTTCGCGTCGCTGTGCAGCGAAGTCGGCATCACCATGACCCCGGTGACCGGTGGCTTGCGGCTGCGGCGGCGCGGCGATCTGGTGTTTGCCATCAACTATGGGGCAGACGCGGTGCTGGCGCCGGCCCCCGATGGCGCGGTCTTCGTGCTGGGCGGCCGGCGCATTGCCGGCCATGATCTGGCGATCTGGAGGAATGCCTGATGCGTCTGATGTTTGTCACCCTGTTGCTGGTCACCGCACCGCTGCGCGCTGAAGCACCCACTGGCGATGTGCCGGCGCTGGGCCACCGCAGCGCGCAACCGGTCGGCGTGCGGCGTATCGACCTCAGCTTCCCCGGCCGGGCGGATATGACCAGGCCCGATGGCCACGGCGCCTTTGCCCGCGCCGAACGCCGGCTGCCGCTGCTGGTCTGGTATCCCGCCGCCGGCGGTGACCAGCACACAACCTATGATTACCCCACCTCGCCGGTGCCCAGCGTGCCGGCCGGCGCAGTGCCCACCATGGTGCATGTGGCGGGTGCCGCGGCCCGCGATGCCACCCCGGCAGCGGGGCGTTTCCCGCTGTTGGTCATCTCGCATGGCTTTCTCAACCGCGCCGCTATGTTCAGCGATCTGGCCGAAATTCTGGCATCGAAGGGCTATGTCGTTGCCGTCATCGATCATGGCGACCTCGATGATCTGAAAGTCTCACGCGCCTATGCCTTTGTGAATGTCGTTGCCCACCGCGCCGATGACCAGCGGCTGGTGATCGCCGAGCTTAGCCGGCGCGCGGCAACACCCGATGCCTTCTGGTCGCATGTCGATGCCGGGCGCATTGCGCTCGCCGGCTATTCGATGGGGGGCTTCGGTGCCTTGCAGACCGCCGGCGCCGCGATCGATCCGGCAAGTCCACTGTTCGCCGCGGCACCCACCGGCGCGGCCGGGCTGCTGACCACCCAACCGGTGCCGGCCAATCTCAAGGCGCTGATCACCTTCGGTCCTTGGGGCGGCGGCCAGCCCTTGCGGGTCTTTGCCCGCGACGGGCTGGCCAAGGTCACAATCCCCAGCCTGTTCATCGATGGCGACCAGGATGATGTTGCCGATTATGCCGGCGGCGTGCGCTGGTTGTGGAGCGGCATCGGCGGCGATCGCTTCCTGCTCACCTATCAGAACGCCCGGCACAATATCGCCACCAATGCCACCCCGCCCGAATTGCAGGGCCGGTTCGAATATCGGGAACGTCAGGATGAACCGGTATGGCGCAAGGACCGCATCCTCGGCATCAACGCCCATATGATCACCGCCTTTCTCGATTGGCAGGTGAAGGGCCAGGCCGGCGCCAAGGCCTGGCTGACAGTGCCGACGCCGCACGCCGCCGAGGGCGTATGGCCGTTGGTACCAGGCGGTGATGCGGGTGACAGCACCGCGGCGCCAGGGCAGGCGCCGGCGAATTACTGGCCGGGGTTTCAGCGCCGCTGGGCGATCGGACTGGTGATGGAGCATCGGGAGTAGCAAACGCCCTCCCCACAACGGGGAGGGCGTTAGATTTACTTCAAAATTCGAACGCTTCCGACTCGACCCGTTCCCCCAGCAGAAACGCATCGGCGACAAGCTCCAACGGTGTCAGATCGCAATCGCCGGCACCCGCCGCGATCAACCCGGCGAAATGGCGATACAGGCCGGCATATTCGCCAACCTCAGCAAGCGCCTGTTCCCGGCCGTCGATCCACAACCGCCGCCCGCCTTCACGCAGCAGCAGCGGGCCGGCATCGGTTTCGACGGCAATGTCCCAGCGCGGCTCGCCCTGCGCCCGGAAATCAAAGTCGGCGACGATTGGCGCAACGCCATGCTGCAATGCGAGCCTCACCGCTATCGGCGACCCCCGGCCTTTCGGGAAAACCAGCCGCGCCGATACCAGCCGTAACCGGCCAGGCAGGATCGCGGTCACGATCGACAGGGCATTGATGCCGGGATCGAAAACCCCCAGCCCGCCTGCCGCCAATATCCAATCCTGTCCCGGATGCCAGACGCGGATATCCTCGTGCCAATCGATCCTCATCTGGTCGATGCGGCGCCCGGCCAGCCAGGCCCGCGCCGGCCCCACCCCGGCGGCGGCGCGCGAATGCCAGCTGGCGAACAGGCTCTGCGCGCCTACTCTGGAGACCAGGTCGCGCACTTCGCCCAGCGTCGCCCCCGGCGGCTTTTCCAGCATGACATGCCAGCCCGCTGCCAGCGCCGCCGCGGCAATGGCGTGGCGGCCCAGTGGCGGCGTGCAGATCGACACAGCATCAATGGGCAGGCCACTGGCGATCAGGGCGGTGATATCGCGGAAATTGGCGACCCCCTCGACATTGGCGTTCCGGCTGACCGCCGCAACCAGCGCCAGGCCGGGATCGGCGGCGATGGCGGGCAGATGCTGGTCACGGGCAATCTTACCGATGCCGATCAGGGCGAGGCGCAGGGGCTTGGTCATGGGCAGCACGCTAGCGCCGGGCGCGGCGGCGGCCTAGACAGGACCCATGCACGACAAGCAAAAGCCCGCCCTGCGATCACGCGCCTGGTTCGACAATCCGGCCAATCCCGACATGACGGCGCTGTATCTGGAACGCTATCTCAACTTCGGCCTGTCGGTCGCCGAACTGCAATCACAGCGGCCGATCGTCGGAATCGCCCAGACCGGCAGCGACCTCGCCCCGTGCAACCGCCATCATCTGGTGCTGGCCGAGCGGGTGCGTGACGGCATCCGCGACGCCGGCGGCATCCCCATCGAATTCCCCATTCACCCCATTCAGGAAACCGGCAAACGCCCGACCGCCGCGATTGACCGCAATCTGGCCTATCTCTCGCTGACCGAGGTGTTGCACGGCTATCCGCTCGATGGCGTTGTCCTCACCATCGGTTGCGACAAGACCACACCCGCCTGCCTGATGGCCGCTGCCACCGTCAACATCCCGGCGATCGCCTTGTCGGTGGGGCCAATGCTCAACGGCTGGTACAAGGGAGAACGAACAGGGTCGGGCACCATCATCTGGAAGGCGCGGGCACTGCTGGCGGCCGGCGAGATCGACTACAAGGGCTTTATCGAGCTGATCGCCTCTTCAGCGCCCTCTACCGGCTTCTGCAACACGATGGGAACGGCGACGACGATGAATTCACTGACGGAAGCCCTGGGCATGTCGCTGCCCGGGTCGGCCGCCATTCCGGCGCCGTACCGCGACCGCCAGCAAGCCGCCTACGAAAGCGGGCTGGCCATCGTCGAAATGGTCGCCGCCGACAGGAAGCCATCCGACATCCTCACCCGCCCCGCCTTCCTCAACGCCATCCGCGTCAACAGTGCCATCGGCGGATCGACCAATGCCCCCATTCATCTTAACGCCATCGCCCGGCATATCGGTGTCGAACTGACGCTGGATGACTGGCAGGACCATGGTGCCGGTGTGCCGCTGCTGGTCAATCTGCAACCAGCGGGTGAGTATCTGGGAGAGGATTATTACCGCGCTGGCGGCGTGCCTGCCGTCATCGGCGAATTGCTGCGCGCCGGGCTGCTCGATGGCCGGGCACTGACCGCCAATGGCCGGACTCTCGCCGAAAACAACCTTGCCGCGACCAGTGCCGACCCCCTGGTGATCCGGCCGATGACCGATCCCTTGCTCGAAAACGCCGGGCTGACGGTGCTGCACGGCAATCTGTTCGAAGCCGCCGTGATGAAAACCAGCGTGATTTCAGCCGATTTTCGTGCCCGCTATCTTTCGAACCCGGCGGACCCCGACGCTTTTGAAGCCCGTGCCATCGTGTTTGACGGCCCCGAAGATTATCACGCCCGCATCGATGATCCGGCGCTGGGGGCGGACGAAAATTCCATCCTGGTCATCCGCGGCGTCGGCCCGATCGGCTATCCCGGCGGCGCCGAAGTCGTCAACATGCGCGCCCCCGCCGCGCTGATCCGCGCCGGCATCGATGCCCTGCCCTGCCTGGGTGATGGCCGGCAATCGGGCACATCTGGGTCACCGTCGATCCTCAACGCCGCGCCGGAGGCTGCCGTCGGCGGCGGCCTTGCGCTGCTGCATAGCGGCGACGTGATCCGCATCGATCTGCGCCGGCGCGAGGTCAATCTGTTGATTTCGGACGCGGAAATGGCCGCCCGCCGCGCCGCGCTGGAAGCCGCCGGCGGTTATGACATCCCGCAACCGCAGACCCCGTGGCAGGAAATCCACCGCGCCATCACCGGGCAATATCCCGGCGGTGCCGTCATCGAAACCGCCATCCCCTATCAACGTATCGCCCAGACTCGCGGGTTGCCAAGGGATAGTCATTAGGCGTGCGCATCGTCCCTCGTAATCGCGTCGATCAACTTGGCGAAGGCCTGCTCTGGTCACCGCGCCAGAACGCGCTGTTCTGGGTCGATATCACCGGCAAGGCGCTCAATCGACTCAGCCTTGCCGATGACCGGGTCACGCGCTGGGACATGCCCGAAATGCTCGGTTGGGTGATTGAGCGCCGCGGCCGGCCGGGGTTCATCGCCGGGCTTCATAGCGGCTTTGCCGAACTGAGCCTGAAGCCGCTGCGCATCACGCCGATCGCCGCGCCGGAGCCTGATCGGCCCGGCAACCGCATGAACGATGCGGTCGCCGACACGGCCGGGCGGATCTATGCCGGCACCATGCCGATCGGTTGCGACGTGCCGACCGGCAGCCTCTACCGGTTCGACCCCGACCACCGGCTGACCCGGCTCGATACCGGTTATACCGTCAGCAACGGCCCGGCGATCAGCCCCGATGGCCAATGGCTGTTCCACACCGACAGCGCCCTGGGGCGCGTCTATCGCTTTGCGCTGGCCGCCGACGGAGCGCTCGGGCCGCGCAGCTTGTTTCGGCAATTCGCACCCGATGAGGGCAGCCCCGATGGCATGACCTTTGACAGCGACGGCGGGCTGTGGGTGGCCTGCTGGGGCGCCGGGCGGATTGTCCGGCTAGGCCCTGATGCGGCCATCGACACCGCGATCGACCTTCCGGCATCGCAGATCAGCAACTGCTGTTTTGCGGGGCCGGGGCTCGACCGGCTATTCGTGACATCGGCGTCCGATGGGGTTGATGAGCCACATGCCGGGGCGTTATTTGAAGTCGCGACGGACCGGAGGGGGTTGGTGCCGGCAATGTCTAAGGTGTGACGTCCCAAACCCTTAGAAGCGCGGTTCGTTGAAGACTTACGTGGCAGAGACGACGTGATGCAGCATGAAGAGCGACGGGAGGTTTGGAGTCGGGCTGGCGGCGGAACGTGCCGCTGAGGAACTGGGGCTGTCCTACGCAACCTGTTTGTGCGACAGTCTGGCGCATCAGCTCTTTGACCTCGCAAAACCAAAAAACGCGGCAATATTTGCGAATTGCAAGCAAAAACTTACATCCGCAAAACCTGCACCCGTCAGTCCTGCTCCGGAAAATTCCGGCAAACGTCCGGCACCTGGGATCAGGGTGACTTTCGGGACTTTCGCTGGATGGCACGGTCCGCAGCATCCGCGCCTTGCAGCGCGTTTCGCCTGCATTGAACAAACATATCCTAATATGTCGCTCGCAGCGCAATTGTGTGAGCCGTCCGTGCAGCGTCAGACCCTGTTTCCGCTTGATTTGGCCATCAACCAGCAGCACGCAACTTGTCATAAAACTGGCTGAAACAGGAGATCAGCTCGGCATCTGGGCCCGTTTCGCTATGAGAGCGTAGAGCGCCGCCATCGACCCGTGATCGGGCTGAGACAGTCCCTTGAAATCCCGCTACACTGGCCAAAACGGATCATGGGGAGACATAATATGCAGCGAATTGCCGGCCGGGTGGCCTTTGTTACCGGCGCCGCCAGCGGCATCGGCCGCGCCGCCGCCATCGCTCTGGCGCGCGAAGGCGCCAGCGTCATGTTGACCGATATCGACAAGGACGGTGGCCGTGCCACCGCGGCCGCCGTCACCGCCGCTGGCGGCAAGGGCGAATTTCGCGGCCAGGATGTGGTGGAGGAAGACCGGTGGGCGGAATTGATTGCCCGCACTCTGGCGCTGTTCGGCCGACTCGATATTCTCGTCAACAACGCCGGCATTGGGATCGGCTGCGCGGTCACCGAAATGACGCTCGAACAATGGAACAGGCAGGTCGCCATCAACCTGACCGGCGTTTTCCTGGGCACAAAGCACGCCATTCCGGCGATGCGGCAGGCGCGGCCCGACGGCCATATTGGCGGCTCGATCGTCAATATATCATCGGTCGCCGGTTTGGGCGGTGCGGCAGGCCTGGCCGGTTATTGCGCCACCAAGGGCGGTGTGCGCTTGTTCACCAAAGCTGTTGCCATGGAATGCGCTGCCGCCCGTGATGGCATACGCGTCAATTCGGTCCACCCCGGAATCATCGATACGCCAATCTGGACCAAGATCGACGAAGGCGGCATCATCCAATCAGCGCTCGGCATTCCACCGGGCGCGAATGCCGTCGATCCGTTGCTGGTCGCTGCCGGAGCGCCGGTCGGTTATCCTGGCAGTCCCAATGACATTGCCGATGGCATCGTTTTTCTCGCCAGCGACGAATCACGCTACATGACCGGCAGCGAACTGGTTATCGATGGCGGTTGGTCGGCGCATTGAGGCTGACGGTGCCGGCACTGAGGCCGTGCCGGCCAATCAACCGATCAGCAATGCTTGCTGTTCTTGCCGATGGCGCTGCCAACGAGCGCGCCGCCGCCGGCGACCAGCAATGATTCGCCCAAATTGCCGCCCAGCAGCGCCGCGCCGGCACCAGCGGTCGCCGCCCCGGCAATCGTGCCACGCTTCTGCGCCCGGCGTTTGGCATCCACGCACTGCTGATAGCTGCTGTAACTATGGCCGTTGTAGTTATAGCGATCATGATGGCGGGCCGCTGCTGGCATGGCGGGCAGGCTGGTAATGGCAGCGATCAGGATCAGGGGGATGGCACGCATGATGGTCTCCTTGGTAAGACGCCGCTATGCGCAATCCAATCTTAACCTTGCCAAACCAGTGAATTCAGAAATGGTTCAGCCGCATTTGATATGATGTGCATCGATCTGGAATTTCCAGGCTCGGGAGTTGATCCGATGAAGAGGTTCGTGATTGCGGCGGCACTCATCGCCGGCACGCTGGCTGCTCCGGCGCTGGCTTGGGACCATGATGGCCGCCAGGGCCACAACGAAGGCCAGAGTGGTTATGGCAACCATGGTTATGGCCAAAGCGGCTATCGTCAGGGCGGTTATGGTCAGGGCAGGTATGACCAGGGCAGTTATCGGCAAGCCGGTTATGATCGCAGCGACTACGGCCGCAGTGTCTATGGGCGCGGTGGCTATGATCGGGGCGATTATGATCATGGTCGGGGCTATGGCAGTTATGGCAATCGCTATTATGGCAATATCGGCTATGCTCACTCGGCCTATTATGCCGCGCCGCGCTATCGGGCCACCTATTACAATCCCGGTTATTATGCCCCCGTCTATTATGGCGGCAGCGGCTATTATGACCAAGGTTACTATGATCAAGACTATTATGCACCCCCCGTCGCCTATCACCATGTCGTTGTCAGCAACTATGGTTATGGCGGCGGTTACGGCGGCTATGATCCTTGCCGGTCATCCGGCGCCGGCGCTGTCGTCGGCGCGATCGCTGGCGGGCTGATCGGCAATGGCGTTGCGGGCCGTCACGATCGCGGCATCGGCACGTTACTAGGTGCCGGCTTGGGCGCTGTCACCGGCACGGCGATTGAGCGCAGCAGCCGCTGCCCTTATTGATCCTGGTTCAGGCCCGGCGACTTACCGCTGCCGAGCCGATCGTCAATTGGCTCTGATGGCCGCCAGGAACGCGGTGCCATAGGCTTCCAGCTTGCGGGCCCCGACGCCGGGAATTCGCGCCAGGTCGGCAGCATTTTTCGGCCGCGCCGCCGCCATAGTCCGCAAGGTCGAATCGTGAAAGATCACATAGGGCGGCAGATTTGCCGCCGCCGCCAATTCGCGGCGAACGGCGCGCAGAGTATCGAACAACGCCAG
>JANYCM010000399.1 GCA_025360285.1 Sphingomonadales bacterium | reverse complement strand
GCGCGGATGCTCATGCCCTCGCACAGCAGGTGAAGGATGCGGGCGCGATCTTCGGTGGAGAGCCTGTTCATAGGCACACCATACACCCAAACAGGCATAAGTCAAGCATAAGGGTCAGTTTAACGCATGGCGTTCAGTCGTGTGTTGACATGCTGAATCGCGGTCCGTAGGGTGATTCAGCATGAGGATCGAGTTCGCGAATGATGACCTGGCACGCATCTGCACCGACGAAGCCCACCGTTTGGGCCTTCCGTTTTCGGTCATCAGAGGAGCGCGGCGCAAGCTCATCCAGCTTGAGGCCGCCAAAGATGAACGGGATTTGAGAAACTTGATTGGGCTGCGCTACAAAAAATTGAACGGTGATCGTGAAGGTCAACGTTCTGTTCGGATCAACGACCAATATCGAATTGTGTTTGCACTTCGCGATGATGAATCGCCGCCGACAATTTTAATTCTCGAAATTGGCGACACGCATTGAGGAGGGGATGATATGAGCATTGCAACTTGTTTGACCGACGTTCCCCACCCCGGCGAGTTCATTCGCGATGAATTGGACGCGCGCGGGTGGTCGCAGCGCGACTTGGCTTACATCCTCGGAACGCCCGAGCAGGCGGTGAACATGATCGTTTCTGGCAAGCGTGGCATCAGCCCCGACATGGCTAAGGCTTTGGGCAAAGCATTTGACGTTTCTGCTGAGTATTTCGCCAACTTGCAGCAGGCTTACGAAATGTCGAACGCCAAAGCGCCGGACCCTGGAATTGCGCGCCGTGCGCAGCTTCAGAATGTCTATCCCGTCCGGGAAATGATCCGGCGCGGCTGGCTTGAAGACTCGGATATTGGCTTGCTTGAAGCCCAGATGATGCGCTTCTTTTGCGCCAACGATGTGGGGAACATTCCGTATCTAGCGCATGCTGCAATGAAGAGCGATTACAGCGAAACAACGCCCGTTCAGCTGGCATGGCTTTATCGTGTAAAGCAGATCGCCTCCGAAATGTATGTCGCGGAGTATTCCGATACAAAGTTGCGGGCGTTGATTGCCGATCTTCCGCGCTATGCTATTGACCCGGAAGAAACGCGCCACATTCCGCGCGCCTTGGCCGACTGCGGGATTCGATATGTGGTGGTCGAAACGCTGCCAAACGCCAAGATCGATGGCGTTTGCTTTTGGCTGAACGATTCTCCGGTCGTTGGCATGTCCCTCCGTTGGGATCGCATCGATAATTTTTGGTTTGTCCTGCGGCACGAGCTGGAACACGTCCTCAACCGTGACGGCACCGGCCCGCTTTCGGCTGCAAGTGTTGATGTTGATTTGGAGGACAGCCTTACCGCTGTTCCGAGCGATTTGCCCGAAAGCGAGCGGAAGGCAAATGCCGCAGCGGCTGCTTTTTGCGTGCCTCCTGATGATTTGGAATCATTCTATATTCGCAAGTTCCCTTATATTTCTGAAAAGGACATGCTTGGGTTTGCGCGCCGCATTCAGCGGCACCCTGGAATTGTTGTTGGTCAGCTTCAAAAGAAGATGGAGCGATATGATTGGCTTGCGCGATACAAGGTAAAGATCAGGCATCATGTCACTGCGGGCAGTGTCGTTGACGGTTGGGGCGTTCCTGCGCCCGTTTCGTTTTAAGGATTAGAACGCAATGACTTATAAAGAGCAGCTTCAGCGCGTCTGGCATGACTATGAAGCCAAGCATGGTCGCGTGCCGGCGACGGCGCGTGATGCAGTCCATTGGGGCGTTCTGCACGGCATGATTCAGACGCCTGAAGTCGATCCATTGGCGAAGCTTGCCGAAGACATGGCGACTGCGCTTCGTGAAGAGTATGCGACCGACGCGCAGGGGCGGCGGTATCGCGTGAACCATGCCGTTCGCGTCACCAAGGGCGGGGTTCAATATACGTTCTGGGCGATGATGAATGACGCTCCACGCGACCACATGCAGAAAGCGTTCATCCAGCGCCGTGAGCAGATCGTCGGTGACTGTGTGCAGCTCTCCACGGACGTGGAGGCCTACAACGACATGAACAGCGAACAGCCGCCTATCCCGATGCTTTTCGACTTTCGGGATGACGTGGAGGAACGGCGATATTGGGATGACAAGAAAGCAGCCTAGCCCTTCTTCCAGCGAGCATTTGCCGCCACACTGGCAATCTCAGCACGCTGCGCCGGCGTTAGTGCGTTCGCTCGCGCGGGACCGCCTACCATGCCACCCTTCGATGCGCGACGCACCGTTGCGCTGGCCTCTGCATCTTCGGATTCCCCCGTCGCAATCTGAGCAATCATGTGCGCCAACTGGTTCGGGTCGCGGGGCCGCTTAGGTGTTTTTGCCATGCTCCCTTATGCCACGGCTGGCATCGAGCTTCACCCCCTGATTTCAAACTGACCCACTACCCCGTCCCGCCCAATGTTGCCGACAGCGCCTCGGCAATCCGGCGTCGCGATTCGGCGGAGATTGCCTTGCGGTGCGGGTGGTCGCCGGGATCAAAGGGCGCCAGGAAATGCGCCCGCACCTGGAAACTGCCCTTGCGGCGGAACACCCGCCAGGCGTTGGCGGGGGCGGTTTCCTCGCCCACCCAGGCCAGCGATTTGCCGGCATCGTCGAAATCCAGCACCACCGGCTGGATCTTGAGAGCGCGCGGCGGCGGCAGCAGCACCTGGAACAGCGGCGGCTTGAACGGCAACAGGCTGCGGCCGTCGGTCGTGGTGCCTTCGGGGAAAATCGTCACCGGCTGGCGTTCGGCCAGTGCGGCGCGCAGTTCGGCGATCTGGGCATCCACTGCCATGCGATCGGTGCGTGATACAAAGACTGTGTGGTTGAGTTGCGCCAGCCAGCCGACGATCGGCCAGTCGCGGATCTTGTCCTGGCTGACGAATGCCGTGCCGGTGATGCCGCCAAGGATGGGAATGTCGATCCACGACAGATGGTTCGCCACATAAAACACATCGCCCGGCAATGGCGTGCCGATGATGCTGACCTTGACGCCACAGGCGCGCGCCGCGTGCCACAGGAATTGTCGCGCCCAGGGGGACGGCCGGCCCAGCGCCCGCCACAGGCCGTGCAGCGGCAGGCACAGCGCCAGCGCGCCGCACAGCCACAGCATCCGCGCGATCAGCCGGAGCGTGCCGGCCGGATCGGCCAGCGCGATGCGTAACGATTTCATCGAAAGCCGCTTTAGCCGCGCATCAGGTGCTCGGCTACTGCCGTCCATGCCGGCAGCGAGGTCGGGTCGAAATTGCCATTGCCGGCCAGCGGGTGGGACCCAAGCCTTGTGATCACCATTTCGGCAACCGGATCAACCCAGATCATCTGGCCGCGCACGCCGCGCGCCGTGTAGCAACCATGGGCATCGTGGCTGACCCACCATTGGTTGCGATAGCTCCAGCCCGGCAGGGTGGTGTAACCGGCCGGCGCGAATTTCGCCGGGTCGCCGCCGCGGCCTATGTCGTCGATGACGGCTTTCGGCACGATGCGCTGGCCATCGATGGCACCGCCGAGCCGCAGCATTTCGCCGAAGCGCGCAAGGTCGCGCAGGGTGGCGCTCATGCCGCCGCCGCCGAATTCGCTGCCATGGCTGTCTATGGTGTAGCTGGCATCTTCCTCCATCCCCAGCTTTTGCCAGAAATATTCGCTGACCAATGTCGTCAGGGACTTGCCTGTGGTGCGATGCAGGATCCAGGCAAGCACATCGGTATTGCAGGTGCGATAGGTGAAGGCGGCGCCATGAGTGCCGGCCTTGGCGATGCTCGGCAGATAGGCGCGCACGCCCTTTTCATCGCCGGGGCTGAGGCCGCAGGCGGTGACAAGATTGACGATATCGGCGGTAGGGCTGGTGTAATCCTCCGAATAGGCCAGCGCCGTTGTCATATCCATCACCTGGCGCAGCGTTGCATCGCCGAAACCGCTGGCGGCGAGTTCCGGAACCAGCGCGCCGACAAGGGCGTCCTCATCCAGCGTGCCCTCAGCGACCAGCATCGCCGCAATGGTGCCGGCAAAGGATTTCGACACCGACATCAGCATGTGGCGCGTCGCCGGCCCGGTGACGCCAAAATAGCGTTCGTAAACGATGCTGCCGCGGTGGAGCACCAATATGCCATCGGTGAAATTGGCGAGCAGCGAATCGGCCCAGCTTATCGGGCCGGCAAAGCCGCTATTGGGCAGGGGGGTAAAGGTCAGCGCGTCGATGTCATCGCGCAGGGCGACCGGAAGCGTCCGCACCGGGCCGGCGCCGCGCGCCACCTCGGCGGTCGGCACCAGACGGCGGAAGTTGGAAAAGCTCCAGCGCAATTGCGGAAACGCCCAGGCGCTGCCGTCGCTGATGCGCACCAGTCTGTCGGCCGGCGGCGGCGCGCCCTCCATCCAGCCATGGCGGGCGGGGTCGCTGGCGATGGCGGCTGCGATGGCGCCGGGGCCATGGGTATGGCTGTCGGGTGTCGGCGAAAAGACGGCGCTGTGCGGGCGGGTTTTGGTCATCACGGCGTCCTTGGCCTGTTTTGCCGCAGCCTAGCGCGGGTCCACAGGGTTGCAAGGCGGCGCATAACCGGGCGATGAACCACCTGTCCGTTGCAACAGGGGAACCCATCGTGTCATCCGCGCCGATACCGCGCAGTATATTTGTCTATGGCCTGCTCGGCCTGATCCCGTTTATCGCGCCGCCGCTGCTGGCCCTGCGCAGCCCGGCGCATGCCGGCTTTCTGGCGGTGGTTGAAATTGCCTATGCGGCGCTGATCTTGTCCTTCCTCGGCGGCGCGCGCTGGGGTCTGGAGGTGGCACGGCCGGTGCCGCGCGTCGGCGTCATCACGCTGGCGATGCTGCCGACCATCGCCGCGCTGGCGCTGCTGCTGGGGCCCTTGCTGGTGCCGCTGAGCCCGGCGCGGCAATTGACCGGGATGGTGATCCTGCTGGCTGTGCATCTGGTCTGGGACGCGACGGCCAGGGGCCTGCCGGCCTGGTACCCGCGGCTGCGCGGGATGCTGACCCTGGCGGCGATCTTCGGCCTGATGGTGATGGCGGGGATGGTGCAAAAGGCTGCTGAGGGGGTGGGGGCGACGACGGTTTAGTTGCCCTTGGTGCTATGCTGGCATTATGCTAGCAGAGGGATGGAAGGAAACGCCATGGCAACCCTCACGATCCGCCGCCTTGATGATGCCGTTTATGCGCGGCTGCGCGAAAAGGCCCGGGTCAACAAACGCTCGCTGGAGGCTGAGGCGCGGTTTATCCTTGAAAGCGAGGCGGCAGTGCCCGGTGATATTGTCGGTGATTTGCTGGCATTTCATGCCGAAATGACGCGAAAACATGGCATGTTGCCCGACAGCACGCCGCTTATCCGGGCGCAGCGCGACGCCGAATGATCGTCGCCGCATGATCGTTGTTGATGCAAGCCTGGCGGCAAAATGGGTGCTTTGGGAGGCCGACAGCCCCGCTGCATTGGCTTTTCTGGCCGCACGCAGCGCCGAACTATGGGGACCTGATCTGTTATTCGTCGAAGTCGCCTCAGCAATTGTCAGACGCGGCAATGAAGACAAGACATTGGGGCCGGATGCGTTGACGGCGCTGGAAAAATGGCGGGCCGTCTGGTCAAGTCATGCCCTCCAGGCCGAAAGGATGACGCAGGCGCGGCTGTTTGCCGCCGGGCGGCTGGCGCTGGAATTGGGCCACCAGATCTATGACTGTGTCTATCTTGGCCTGGCGATGGAACTTGATGCCGAACTTGCGACCTGTGATGTCAGATTTGCCGACAAGGCGCGTCAAATCTGGCCGCAGGTTCGGTTGCTGTCTGGCTACCAGGGCTGATCGGCGCGCATGACGGCCCCCCTCCTCGTCTTCGATTCCGGCGTCGGTGGCCTGTCGGTGCTCGGGCCGATCCGTGCCCTGTTGCCGGGCCTGCCGATCGTCTATGCCGCTGACAATGCCGGCTTTCCCTATGGCACCAAGACCGAGGCCGAGATTGCCGGGCGGGTGCCGGCGTTGCTCGGACGGCTGGTTGAGCGGTATCGGCCACGGCTGGTGGTGATTGCCTGCAATACCGCCTCGACGATCGCGCTGGCGCCGGTGCGGGCGGCGCTGGATGTGCCGGTGGTCGGCACGGTGCCGGCGATCAAGCCGGCGGCGGA
>JANYCM010000359.1 GCA_025360285.1 Sphingomonadales bacterium | reverse complement strand
GGCGATGAAATTGAAAGCATCACCGAATTTGATCCCTTGACGGGCAAGAATGTCGCCCGGCTGGAGAGCATAAAGATCTACGCCAACAGCCATTATGTCACCCCCGGCCCGACCCTCAAACAGGCCAGCGAAGCCATCCGCTTCGAAATGACCGAGCGGTTGAAGGAGCTGAACGCCGAAGGCAAATTGCTGGAGGCCCAGCGCCTGGAACAGCGCACCAATTTCGACCTGGAAATGATCGCCGCCACGGGCTCCTGCGCCGGTATTGAAAATTACAGTCGCTTCTTGACAGGCCGGCTGCCCGGCGAACCGCCGCCGACGCTTTTCGAATATCTACCTGAAAATGCGATGCTTTTTGTCGATGAAAGCCATGTCACCGTCGGCCAGATCAACGCCATGGCCAAGGGCGATCACCGCCGCAAGCTGACCCTGGCCGAATATGGCTTTCGCCTGCCCAGCTGCATCGACAACCGCCCGCTGCGCTTCGCCGAATGGGAAGCGATGCGCCCGCAGACGGTATTTGTCTCGGCCACCCCCGGCCCCTGGGAAATGGACAAGACCGGCGGCGTCTTCGTCGAACAGGTCATCCGCCCCACTGGCCTGATCGACCCGCCAATCGAGATCAAGCCCGTCGAGGACCAGGTCGAAGATCTGATCCAGGAAGCCAAGAAGGTCGCCGCCGCCGGTTACCGCACCCTGGTGACGACGCTGACCAAGCGCATGGCCGAGGATCTGACCGAGTTCCTCCACGAGGCCGGCTTGCGGGTGCGCTACATGCATAGCGACGTTGAAACCCTGGAGCGTATCGAGCTGATCCGTGACCTGCGGTTGGGGGTTTATGACGTGCTGGTTGGTATCAACTTGCTGCGCGAAGGCCTTGATATTCCTGAATGCGGGCTGGTCGCCATCCTCGATGCCGACAAGGAAGGTTTCCTGCGCAGCGAGACCAGCCTGATCCAGACCATCGGCCGCGCCGCCCGCAACGTCGATGGCCGGGTAATCCTGTATGCCGACCATATCACCGGCAGCATGGAACGCGCCATGCGCGAAACCGACCGCCGCCGCACCCGCCAGGCCGCCTATAATGAAGAACATGGCATCACCCCGGCAACGATCAAGCGCGACATTTCCGACCTGCTGGCCGACGTATCGCAGCGCGACGGGTTAATCATCGATACCGGCGATGCCGAAACCCCCAACCTCGTCGGCCACAACCTCAAGGCCTATATCGCCGACCTTGAAAAACAGATGCAGACCGCCGCCGCCGACCTGGAATTCGAAACCGCCGCCGCCATCCGCGACCAGATCAGGCGGCTGGAAATGGACGAACTCGGGATACCGGATGCGGAGCGCGCGGCCCCCGTGAAAGGCCGCAGCATGGGCGGCGCGCCGGGCACGCGGACGACACGCTTTGAAAAAATGAAGAAGAAGGCGAGCTTCGGGAAGCGACGCCAAAATTAGTGCTCAATAATGCGCGCAACCCCGGTCCTATTCGGCGGATCGGGTAGCGGATAAAAGTAAAGTGGTAAGAATTCGAAAAGGCTCACCACTTGATTCGCAACTACCGCGACAAGGACACCGAGGCCACCGCCAATGGCGGTCGCGCGCGGCGCATTCCTTCCGATATTGCCGAGCGAGCCCGTGTCATGATCCGCCGTGTCGATGCCGCCGAAACCCTTGATGACCTGCGCATCCCGCCCGGCAACCGGCTGGAAGCGCTCTCAGGTGACCGTGCAGGCCAACATAGTGTTCGCATAAATCGCCAATGGCGGTTATGTTTCCGTTGGTCCAACGGAGACGCCTTTGATGTCGAAATTGTTGACTACCACTGACGATTGCCTGCCGAACCCGCATCCAGGCGCTGACCTGCGTGCCGACCTGTTTGACGACTTGGGCGTCGGCATCGATGAAGCAGCGCTGGAGACGGGCCTTTCGGTCGCTGTGATCGAGGGCTTTCTCGACGGTACGAGCCGCGTAGATGCCGATTTTGATCTACGGCTCGGACGCTATTTCGGCTTTTCGCCAGGCTACTTCCTGCGCCTGCAGAACGCATTTGACCTTGAAGAAGCCCAGCGCAGCGCTGGTGCCGAAATCAGCCGCATCCGCCCCCGTACCCAGCAAGCCGCCTAAAACAAGCACCCCACCCCGGCCCGGATCACTTCTGCCACCACCGCCGGATCACGCGGATCATCCAGCGCGCGGGCAATCTGGCCGATATTCATCCGGTCTGGCCGGCCGCCGTTGATGCGGCTGATCTCGTCGAGCCGCTTCAACTGGCTGAGGCTCAGCCGCGTGCCCAGCCTGTCGCCCATGCACTGCGCCTGCGGCGGCGGCACCCCGACGTCGATCAATTTCGCCGTGATCCGCTGCGCAGGGGTGGCGCATCCGGCGAGGAAAAGGCCAAGGACAAGCAGAGTGGGGCGCAGCGTCATGGGGAACCTCTGGACGGATATTGCCACAGCCGACGCCACCGCAAAAGGGTGCGGCACCCTGTGGGGTGCAAAGCCGCGCCGCACCCGCTATGGATGCGCAATGTTCACCGCACACATCAATTTCTGGCAGGGCCTGGGCATCGCGCTGCTGCTGGTTGCCATCATGGAAATCGTCGCCATCGTGGCGCACAAATGGGTGATGCACGGCTTTTTGTGGAGCCTGCACAAATCCCATCACGAACCACGCACCGGCTTTTTCGAACGCAATGACTGGTTCGCGGTGATGGGCGCCATCCCGTCGATCATCCTGCTGCTGATCGGCACCAGCCAGGGCTGGCATGTCATCACCGCCATCGGCGCCGGCATCACCACCTATGGCATGATCTATTTCGGCTTTCATGACGTGCTGGTGCACCGCCGCGTCAAACATGGCTGGAACCCGCAGCAACGCTATCTGAAGCGCATCGTCCAGGCGCACCGGTTGCACCATGTCATTGAATCCAAACACGGGACCGTCAGCTTCGGCTTCCTATATGCCCCGCCGGTCCGCGAATTGAAGGCGCAATTGGAGGCCAATGGCAAGGGCCGCATCCGTTCCTCCGCCAAGATGCGCGCCGAAATGGACATCGTCGACAACGCCGAACATTGGGTGCGATAGCGCCGCCGGCAACCCCATCAGACAAGTCGGGCTTTACCACAGCGTAGAATCGCTGATTCGGCTGCCGGCGATATATGCGGCACCTGCAAGGTTCCTTCGCACCGGAGCCAGACGTCATGACCAGCCGCAGTGCTGCAACCTTCCCGGCGGCAGCATGACCCGTGACCGGATCGCCCATTGGTTCTGGCGCGCGCTGACCGGGCTGGTATTTGCCAGCACATTGATGCTGTGCCTCATGCCGCCGGCCAATGCTGCGGCGCCTTCGCCCTATGGCCATTGGCGGGTCGTGCTGGCCCATCCGGGGGGCGACCTGCCCTTTGGTCTGCAACTCAGCCCCGGCAAGGCGGGGCCGACCGCCATATTGGTCAACCCGCCCGAACATCTGCGCGTCGAACAGGTCAGCATATCCGGCGACCAGATCACGCTGACCTTTCCCTCCTACAACTCGCAGATCGTCCTGACCCGCGGCGCCGATGATGTATTGACCGGCGAGGCACATCTGGTGCGCCGTTCCGGCCCCGTCACGCTGGCGGCGACCGGCGTGCGCGGCGACTGGCGGTTTTCAGCCCTCCCCGCAAAGCCTGCCGCCGACATCAGCGGGCGCTGGATTGTCGAAACCGGCTCCGACAAATCTCAGCGCGGCCTGGCGCAATTCCGCCAGCAGGGCAGCATCATCACCGGATCGGTGCAACTCGTCAGCGGCGACACCCGCTACCTCGCTGGTGAATTGAGCGGCACCAATCTGTCACTGTCGCATTTCGATGGCAGCGCCTCGACCCTGCTCAAGGTCCGGCTGGAAAACGGCACGCTGACGGGCAGCCAGTTCGGCGCCGCCAGCACCAGCGGAACGCCCTGGTCCGCCCACCGCGAGGTCGGCGCCGGCATCACCGCCGTGGCGGTCGAAAAGCCCGGCGCTGACCGGCTGAATTTCCGCTTCCCCACCAGCGACGGCCGCCAGGTGTCGCTGGCCGATACCCGCTACAAGGGCAAGGTTGTCGTCATCACCCTGGGCGGCGCCTGGTGCCCGAATTGCCATGACGAAGCGACGTTCATCGGCCCCTATGCGGCGCGGCGAGCGGTCGAAGGGCTGGAAGTCATCGGGCTGCAATTCGAATATGGCGACGATGCCGCACGCGCCTTCCGCCAGATCGACAGCTTCCAGGCGCGTTACAAACTGCCCTATCCGCTGCTCCTCGCCGGCCAGCCGACGCCCGAATCGACCAAGGCCGCGCTCGGCGCACTCGGCCCGGTCAAAGTCTATCCCTCCACGATCTTCATCGGCCGCGACGGGCGCGTCCGCGAAGTCCATGTCGGCTGGGCCGGGCCCGC
>JANYCM010000348.1 GCA_025360285.1 Sphingomonadales bacterium | reverse complement strand
GTCGGCTAAGCGGCGAACGCCACAGGGTCAACCATGGTTATGCGTTGGGGTGAATGCGCCGTCCTACATCATCCAGATGGGTTAGATTGATGATTCACGTCGCGCTTTGATATTGTGAAAATCGAGCATTGTTCGCAACCCGATGACAGGGGGAGAGGTGGCGCGGAAAAAGTGCCGAAACAGGAAAATAAGGAAAATAATGCGATCCCGAAACGAAATTGCCGGCCAGGAGCCAGGCTGCGACCTTTGATGATTTTCGATCAGGGCGGTTGCCGGCAAGGCGGCTGGTTTGAGCCAGCGCAAAGGCGAAGCGATGGCGATGCACAACAAAAAGGCAGCGGCACCGAATGATGCCGCCGCCAATTCAAGCCTCTGCTGCCGTTGAAAGGTCGTTTAGAAATCGATGCTCAGGGTCGCGCGCAGGCCATGGTCGCTGTTACGGTCGCCGATGACGCCATTATAGCCCACACCGAGCGTGGTCATCGTGCCGAGACGGAAGCTTGCCTTGGCTTCCAGTGCCGCGGCATTCTTGTCCAGCGCCGTACCGGTGATGCCGACGGGGCTGTTAAGGCCGATGATCGACTGGACGGCAACCGGGGCACGATCGCCGCCGATATGCTGCCAACCCGCCGAGCCCGAAAGCGTCGCGGCACCGACCTTGACGGCGCCGCGCAGACCAAGGGTCGTAACGGTGATGTCATAGCTCTGGACCGCGCCGGTCACCGCAGCGATACCACCGGCTTCCGTGTAGCCATCCGCCCTGGTGTGGGCATATGCCAAGCGGCCGAAGGGTTCGATACGTGTATCGGCAGTGGCGCTGAGATCATAGGCGACCTCGCCGAACAGCTGATAGGTCGTGCCATCGATTGAACTGGTGAGCGACTGGGCAAGACCCGGGATGCTGATCGAGCGCGAACCCTTCGACTTGTTGCCAGCAGCCGAAACGCCGACCGCGACAGCCAGACCATGATCAGCACGATAGCCTGCATAAAGCGCACCGCCGGTGCTTTCCACTCGCGACTTGCCGAGGCTGGCGAGATCCACATCATTGCGCAGATAATGGAACATCGCGCCGATCTTGAGGTTGTCGAGACCGATATCAACGCCCGTCAGAAGCCCAAGCTGTTCAGTGGTGAAGCGGCTGCCGATGCCGTCCGACTTGGCAGTGCCCCATGAACCGGCCGCCCGCAGCCAGACCGAAACCGCCTTGCCATCGCGCTGCTGCGTGACGGCCTGCGAGCCAGGCTGAGCCTCGAAGCTGCTGTTCAGACGATCAAAGGCAGTTTCACGCACCACCCTTGTATCCTCCAGCGCCACGCGGCGTTCGGCGCTGTGCAGTTCGCCAGACAATTGGTTAAGAGCGTTGGGCAGGTTGGAACCCTGCAGATAGAGATTGTAGAAGGGTTGCGGGTTGTAACCCTGGGCCACGGCGCGATCGAACGATGTTGCAACCGCCAGGGCATTGGGACCCAGACCGCTTCCGGCCAGCGTTGCCAAGGAAGCCGGTGCCAGACGCAGCACCACCGACGTCGCATCATAGACCAGCACCGGCGCGAACGCGACACCGAAGCCATTCAGCCCTGTTGTCGTGGCGAAGGTTCCGGTGCGAGCACTCGACGACACCAATGTATAGCTGGTGTTGAAGAGATAGGTGCCGCTTGCCGGTGTGATGGTCAGATTGCCGGCAATGTTCGCTGCGCCGGCCGCCGTGAGACGATCGGCCGCCGTCGGCGTGACATCAACCAGATAGGAGGAACCCGCCGCCAGGGTAAGTGCGCCGTTGACAGTGAGCGTCGAGGTTGCGCCCGCAGCTACACCTGGTGTCACCGTTGCGCCGGACTGAACGGTCAAAGCGCCGACAGTGCCGGTGCCCGACAGGCTGGCGCCCGACTGGATTGTTGTTGCCGAATTCGCCAACGAACCGGTGACCACCAAGCGACCGGCCGAGACAGTCGTCGCCCCGGAGACCGTCGATATCCCCGACAACGTAAGCGCACCCGCTCCCGTCTTGGTGATCGTGCCAGTGCCGGAGATCACCTGGCCAAAGCTGGCATCAGTTGGTTGCGCGAAGACCAGCGCGGCATTGTCGAGGATGGGACCTGTACCAAAACTGGTGGTTGTCCCAACCAGAGTGCCGCCGCTGATTGTCGTGCCGCCCGTGTAGGTGTTGACGTTGGTCAGATTCAACTGGCCCGCGCCCGTCTTGGTAAGACTGCCGGCGCCACTGATGTTGCCGGCAAGCGTGAAATCGCCGCTGCCGACAGAGACGAAGCCATTGCCCACCGTGATGATGCCATTGGTCAGCGTCAGACCCGATACACCCGCCGCCAGCGTCGTGTTGGTCGCCATCGCGATCCCACCAATGCCCGCCGCCGTGTTCGTGCCAACCGTAACCGTGCCATTGTTGATGCCAAGG
>JANYCM010000346.1 GCA_025360285.1 Sphingomonadales bacterium | reverse complement strand
CATCCAGCGCAACCGCGACCTGACACCGTCGCAGCCGCCGGGCGGCATCCAGCAATATCCCGGCTATCAGGTGATGAAGCCAGAAGATTTCGGCCATTCGGAGGACGTTTACCGCTTTCTGACCGAAGAATTGCGCCCGCTTCTGGCGGCGGAGTGGCGCATCGATGCGGCGCGCTAGACGCTTTACGGCCATTCGCTGGGCGGCATGTTCGTGCTGACGATGCTGTTCCGTCACCCACAGGGCTTCCAGCGCTATGTCGCCGCCAGCCCGTCGATCTGGTGGCATGATCGCGAAATTCTGGGTGAGGTGCCGGCGTTTGTGCGCCAGGTGCAGGCCGGCACGGTGACGGCGCGGTTGCTGATGACCGCCGGCAGTCTGGAAGAGAACCTGCCCGATGTGCTGCGGCCGGGCATGGACCGCGACAAGTTGCTGGCGAGTATCAAGCTGAACGGCATCATCACCAACGCCGGCGGCCTGGCCGATCGGCTTTCACAAGTGGCGGGCGCGTCGGGCTGGCAGGTCAGCCTGCATATCTTTGATGGCGAGGACCATAACAGCGTCGTGCCCGCCGCCGTATCCCGCGCCGTCAATTTTGCGATTGCACCGTAGGCGCGGCGGCCGCATTCGGCTGTCCTACAGCAACCAAACAGGCTATAAACCCTTGCTGCACCGTTCTTTGACAATCGAAAAAATCGATCACTGCGGCTGCGAAATGTGCCTGAAAGCCCCGTCAGGGCCGAAAAAACTGGCCGGATGAGAAAAATAAGGAAAATAACTCGGTACCGAAATGAATTTTCAAGTGATGAAATCGATTACTGACAACTGAGCTTGGTTGCCTGATTCGGTCGTCATATCGCCAATGCCGCAAAGCGCCGCCGCAGCACCGCCAGCAGCAGCACCGGCATGGCCAGGCACACGGCAGCGATGGCCAGCAGCACCGGCAGCTTGCCGGCCTCCATCGCCTGCGCGCCGACTTCGCCGCTCAACCAGGCGCCGATGCCGGTCGCGGCGCTATAAGCGCCCACCGCCAGCGGTTGCCGCGATGCCGGTGCCAGCCGTGTTACCGCCGAAAGCACCGCCGGCACGATCAGCAGTTCGGCGGTGGCGATCAACAGCATCACAAGCGCAATCCACAGCGGGCTGGCCTTGCCTGCCGTCTCGGCCTGGATCACCGCGCCGATCAACATGGCAATGCCCAGCGCCGTCAACAGAAAGCCGGCGGCGCATTTCTGCGTCGGCGACCAGTCATGACCCAGCCCGCCGCGCCGCCACAGGCCGAGCAGGATTGGCGTCATCGCCATAATGGTGATCGGGTTGATCGACACGAACCACGACGGCGGCACCATGAAGCCGGCGACATTGCGATCGACAAAGGTCGCGGTGAACAGCCCGACAAAGCCATAGCATTGGTACGAACAGATGCCGAAAATGACGATGATCACCAGCAGCAACGCAATCGGGCGCAGGAACGACCAGTCGGCCGGCACCGGCACAGGGCTCGCTACCGGTGCCGCCTCCGGCACCAGAAACGGCTCAACGTAGCGCCGGCCGAGCAATACCATCAACACGATGGCAATCCCCATGCCCGTCGCTGCGGCACCAAAGGCCCAGCCCCAGCCGATATTGTCCCCCAGCCAGCCACCGAACAGCGTAGCCACCAGCCCGCCGATGTTGATGAACAGGAAAAACGCCGTAAAGGCGCTTTCGCGCTCCGCCTGCGAGGCATAGGGAAGCCGGCCGGTGACGGTGGTGATGATCGGCTTGAACAGGCCATTGCCCAATGCCACCAGCAGTACGGCGCCGTAAAAGCTCGCCGTCGTCGCCAGATAGGGGGTGGAGAGCCCGGCGGGCAGCCCGACCGGGATATGGAGCTGCCCCAGCGGCGCGCCGAGTTGCACCAGGGTCGCCAGCAACGGCCGCCCGGTCAGCCGCTCACAGGCCCAGGGGATCAGGCTTGGCCCGGCCATCATCGAATGGCCGAGCAGGAGGCCGAGCGCCCCCAGTCGCAGCGCCCAGCGTCCGCTCAGCCATTTATCGGTGATCCAGCCGCCGACCAGCGGCGTCACCTGGACGGCAAGCAGGTAAAAACCAAAGAAGCGCAGCGCGTCGCCGGGGCTCCAGCCCATGCCGCCGCGCGCCACCGGTGCCGCGACAAACAGCGCCAGCAGGGTGAACATGTTGTAGTAACCATAGCGTTCCCAGAACTCGATCGCCGACAGCCGCAGCACGGCGCGGCGCACGAAACCGGCTTCGGGGACGAAGCCGGCTGGTGCAGCGCTGGCCGCGGCGGTCACGTCGCCGGGCATTCGTTCTTGATCGGCCGGATCGGTGGTTCACAGGTCAGTCGGTCGAGCAGCATCAGGCCATCGGCGGCCGTGGCGGGTACCAGTTGCGCCGGCCGGCCCCAGTGCACGCCGATCGACTGTTGCTGTAGCCACCAACCCGATTGGCCGCGGACGGTGATCATGCTGGGCACACCCCCGGCGGCCAGCACCGGTTCCAGACTGCCATTGCGGTGTTTCGCGGCCGCCGGCGTCGCCGTGCTGGCATTGCCTAACATCACCAAGACACGGTAGCGATCGCCAAGCGCTGCCAGCATGTTGGTCCCATAGGTTTTCGGCCAGGGCAGTCCCTTGAAAATGGCATGGTCGAACACCGGCGTTTTCGCCACATGGCCGATGGCGGCGAACGACACGATCCGCCCTTTCGGGCCATCTTGCGCCAGTGCCCAGAGCGCATGATCGGCCATCATACGGTCCCGGATGGTCGATACCGCGACCAGTGCCGGCAGCGGGTTGGTCACGTCCTTGCCGGGCCAGACTTTGAAGATCGCCGCGAGGCTCAGCGTGTCACGCAGCCCTTCGGCAGCCGTGTCATAGGCAAGCGGCGATGCGGCCGCACCCTTGGTCTGCGGCAACAGTGTCCCGGCCTCCGCGAGTCCAGCATCGAGCATCTGCCGCTCTGCCGGGGTCAGTGCCGCCTTGTCCTGAACGCGATCGATGCGATCGAAGATCG
>JANYCM010000265.1 GCA_025360285.1 Sphingomonadales bacterium | reverse complement strand
CCCGCATCACGAGAATGAACTGGCGCAAAGCCGCTGCGCCCATGAAGGCGCGCCGCTGGCCGATATCTGGATGCACAATGGCTTCCTCAACATGGGCGGCAGCGACAAGATGTCGAAGTCGCTTGGGAATGTCGTGGGGGTAGATGAGTTGCTGGCGCAGGGGTTTGACCCCGCCGTGCTGCGACTGTCTTTGCTCAGCGCCCACTACCGTCAACCATTGGAGTGGACGCAAGACTTGTTGGAGTCGCAGTCGGCGCGATGGGCACGCTGGCGTCGCTCCCTCGGATCGCCCGACCTTTTGCCGTCATCGCCCCCGGATGAGTTTCTCGAAGCGCTTTGCGACGACCTGAATACGCCGCAGGCGCTGGCAGAATTGGCCCCCTTTGTCGGGTCAAACCCGGGAGCCGCCAAAGCAGCATTGCGGCTGATCGGGTTACCATTGCCAGCGACCCTCGATGAGTCGATCACCGAGACAGTTGCATTGTCGGCCACCTTCGTAGCTGCGAGTTCGATGACGGTAATGGTCCAGACACAGATCGCCGCCCGCACCGCCGCTCGAGCGGCGCGCAACTTTGCCGAATCCGACCGTATCCGCGACGAACTGGCGGCACAGGGCATCATCCTGGAAGACGGCCCCGGCGGGACGACCTGGCGGCGGGCGTGACTCGCGCCGAGCTTGGCATGGTGGTATGAATCCCGCCATGGCCACGCTCCTCCGCTCGCAACGCATTGTCGAAGTTACTTGTGATCCGGAAATCATGGGCGGCTGGCCCTGTGTCAGCGGCACCCGCATCCCGGCAGAAACCATCCTCGCCTGTATCTTGGCCGGCGAAGACGACCGCATGATTGTCGGCTCCTATCCGACGATGCCACTGGGCGGCATCGAGGCGGTTCGGGAATGGGCGCGGGCACAGGGACGGCTTTGATCCGCTTTCTTGTCGATGAATGCCTCAGTACGGACCTGCTTGTTGAGGCCTATGCGCGCGGGTTCGAGGCGCACCATGTCAACACGCTGGGGCTGAGATCGGCCAGCGACCGGGCGTTGATGGTGCAGATCATCGGCGGCGATTTTACCTTCGTCACCAATAACCGCCGCGATTTTCTGCGGCTGTACCGCATTGTCGATGTCCATGCCGGCCTGTTGATCATCATTCCGTCGGTGGATACCAAACAGCAGATTGCGCTGTTCAGTGCCGCACTCGACGCCATTGCGGCGGCAGGCGATGATCTAACCGGAGAACTCGTCGAAGTCGGCCCTGATGGCACGGTGACCATCACCCGCTATCCGTCGGTTGGAGGCAATGACTTATGAAATCTGCCCTTTTCGCCCTCGCCCTTATCGCCGCCCCGGCGCTCGCTGTGCCGGCATCCGACCTGTTGATCCGGCAGACCAGCCCGCAGATCAGTTGGCGCTGGCGGGCGGCGCCCGAGGTGGGGGCGCAGCCGGCGTTGCTGCGCGGGCTGCGCGCCGAGGCGATGAGGGCCGCGGCCAAGGACCGCCTCGCCGCCGGGCGCGATGCGGCGGCGGCAAAAAAGGCCGGCTTTCCGTTTCGCCGGCATGAGGTGATCACCGATTGGTCGCTCGCCGCCGATACCCCGCATCTGCTGGCGCTGTCAGGCCTTGTCTATGCCTTCACCGGCGGCGCGCACGGCAATACCGGCTATACCGCCAAAATCTGGGACAAGGCCGGGCAGCGCGCCGTGACGTTTGAAGGCCTGTTCAGCGATTGGCCGCACGCCCGGCGGCTGCTCGAACCCCTGTTCTGCAAGGCGCTGGCCGAGGAACAGGCCCGGCGCCAGGGCGCGCCGCCGTCGGGCGATTGGGCGAAATGCCCCCGCCTTGCGGAACAACCCATTGTGCCCTGGGGCGATCTCGCCACACGCGCACCGCAGTTCCGCGTGTTGGTCGGGCCTTATGTCGCCGGGCCCTATTCGGATGGGTCGTATCTGATCACATTGCCATGGCCCGATGCCGTCAAGCCGCTCGTCAAGCCGGCGTATCGCGACGATCTGTTTGGCGGGAACGAATAGCCACCCCTCGCCAGCCACGCCAGCATCGCCTATATCGCAGTGATGGCCGAAGCCCTGTATAATCGCGAAATCCTGCGCCTCGCCGCCGCCACCGCCGGTGCAGAGCGGCTCGACCAGCCGCAGGGCAGCGCCGCCAAGGTGTCGCCGGTGTGCGGCAGCCGGATCATCGCCGATGTCGATCTTGATGGCGCCGGTCGCATCGCCCGCTTCGGCCTGGAAGTGCGCGCTTGCGCGCTGGGCCAGGCGGCGGCGAC
>JANYCM010000254.1 GCA_025360285.1 Sphingomonadales bacterium | reverse complement strand
GCGGGCCGTCATCGGACAGCACCAGCGGCGCACAGCCGATGATCTTCGCGCCCGTCGCCGCCTGTACCGCCGGCGCGGCGGGGCTATGGTCCATATGGGTGTGGGTAATCAGGATATGGCTGACCGTCTCACCCTTCAACGCCGCCAGCAAAGCGGCGATATGCGCCGGATCGGCCGGGCCAGGATCGATGACGGCGACCGTGCCCGTGCCGACAACGAAGGTGCCGGTGCCGGTGAAGGTGAACGGCGACGGATTGTGCGCCAGCAACCGCCGCACCAATGGCGATCGCGGCAACAGTTGGCCCCAGGCGGCGGCATCGGGGTGTTGGGACAGGTCCATGATGAGGGTGTGGCAGCGCCGGCCGCGATTGTGAAGTGCCATACAGGTCTTTGCGGCGCCGCGTCGGTGAGGCATGGTGAAGGCACGGCAAAAATGGGGGCGCGGCACAGTATGGCGATCACGCAGTTGATTTATTATTCGCAGCCGTTCGGCTTCGACGATGCCATGCTGAATGGCATTTTGTTGCAGGCCAGGCGCAACAATGCCCATGACGGCTTGACCGGGGCGTTGATTGTCCGCCGGGACCTGTATCTGCAACTGCTGGAAGGGCCGGAGCAGGCGATTGCCGCAACCTTTGCTGCCATCAAGCGCGACAACCGCCACCTGGCAGTCAAGGCACTGGTGCAGGACAGCGTGGCAGCGCGGTTGTTCCCGGATTGGTCGATGCGCGATGATCCGGCGCAAAGCTGGCTGTGGACGGAGCCCGAGGTGGGCGATGGTGCGCTCGAACGTGCCGGCGCGGCAGCCCTGCGCGAGGTGTTTGCGCGCGTCGCGGCGAGCCCGACAGCATGACGGGTTTCGACATCATCATCGTCGGTGCCGGCCATGGCGGGGCGCAGGTGGCGGTGCAACTGCGGCAATCGGGCTTTGCCGGCAGCATCGCCATCATCGGCGAAGAGCCGGAACTGCCTTATGAACGCCCGCCATTGTCGAAGGATTTCCTTGCCGGCGACAAGGCATTTGACCGGATGCTGCTGCGTCCGCCGGCCTTTTGGGCCGACCGCGACGTGGCGATGCTCACCGGTCGGCGGGTAGTGGCCGTCGATGCGGCGGCGCAGGTCGTGACCGATGCCGCCGGCGCCACACTGCACTATGGCGATCTCATCTGGGCGACCGGCGGCTGCCCGCGCAAACTCACTTGTGAGGGCCATGACCTGGCCGGCATCCATGCCATCCGCACCCGCGCCGATGTCGAGCTGTTGAAGACCGAACTGGCGGCGACGCAGCGGGTCGCCATCGTCGGCGGCGGCTATATCGGGCTGGAGGCGGCGGCGGTGCTGTCGAAGCTGGGCAAGCAGGTGATCGTGCTGGAGGCAATGGACCGGGTGCTGGCGCGCGTCGCCGGCCCGGCACTGTCGGCGTTTTACGAGGCGGAGCACCGGGCGCACGGCGTGGAAATCCGCACCAATGTCATGGTGACGGGCATTACCGGTCACGCCGGCCGTGCCGATGGTGTCGTGCTGGCGGGCGGCGAGCATATCGCCGCTGATATGGTCATCGTCGGCATTGGCATCATTCCTGAAGTTGCGCCCTTGCTCGCCGCTGGTGCTGCGGGCGGCAACGGCATCGATGTCGATGACCAGTGCCGCTCGTCGCTGCCGCATGTCTTTGCCATCGGCGATTGCGCCGCGCATGAAAATGCTTTTGCCGGCGGCGCGCGCATCCGGCTCGAATCGGTGCAGAACGCCAATGAAATGGCCAATTGCGTGGCGCGCGGGCTGACCGGAAATCCGAAGCCTTATCACGCCGTGCCGTGGTTCTGGTCGAACCAATATGATCTGCGCCTCCAGACCATGGGGCTGTCGATCGGATATGACGCAGGGGTGATGCGCGGCGATCCGGCGGCACGGGCGTTCAGCCTGGTGTATCTGAAGGGGGGCCGGGTGATCGCGCTCGATTGCGTCAACAGCGTCAAGGATTATGTCCAGGGCAAGGCGCTGGTCGAAGGCGGCGTCAGCGTCGATCCGGCGGCGCTGGCGAATACCGAAATGCCGCTGAAAACCTGGCATCCGGCATGATCGACGGGCTGGCGATCGATAGTGCTCGTGCCGATGAACAGCCGGTCATCGAAAATCTTGTCCAGCTCTACATCCATGATTTTTCGGAACTGTTCGCCGGCACGCCGCGCGGCGATGTGGCGGCGGATGGCCGTTATGTCGTCGATATTCCGCTGGCCAATTGGTGGCGGGAGGCGGACCATGTGCCGCTGCTGTTCCGGCTGCACGGCACGCTTGCGGGCTTCGCGCTGCTCAACGCCCACACCCATAGCGGGGCGCCGGCCGATCACAATATCGCCGAATTCTTCGTGCTGCGGAAATACCGCCGGCTGGGGGTCGGCCGCGCGGCGGCACAGGCGCTGTTCAGCCGATACCCCGGCCGCTGGGAGGCGGCCGTCATGCGCGCCAACACGGGTGCCCGGGCGTTTTGGCACCAGGCCATCGGAAGTCATCCGGCGCTGCGGCACATGGAGGCCGCCGAGCGCGGCCATTTCACCTGGGACGGCACGATCTTTCGCTTCGTGATCGGTCCGGCCTGACCTTTTTGCGGCATTTGCGCCGGGGCTGCACTCGGCTAGGCTGACGCAAAATTTCAAATGGGGAATATCGTCATGGCCGATCACGCGGCGCCGGTCTGGGACTTCATCATCGTCGGCGCGGGGTCGGCAGGCTGCGTGCTCGCCAACCGGCTGTCGGCCGATCCGGGCACCCGCGTCCTGCTGATTGAGGCGGGCGGCAAGGATAACAGCATGTTGATCCAGATGCCGGCGGGCATCGCCCAGATCATCCCCCCCGATAAACCCAGCGAATTCGATTGGGGCTTCTGGACGGTGCCGCAAGCCGAAATGGGTGATCGCGCCATGTACTGGCCGCGCGGCCGAGCGCTGGGCGGATCATCGTCGATCAACGGCATGGTTTATATCCGCGGCCACAGCAGCGATTATGACCGCTGGGCGCAACTGGGGCTGACCGGCTGGGGCTGGGCCGATGTGCTGCCCTATTTCCGCAAGGCCGAAAACAGCGACCGCGGGTCGGATGAGTTTCATGGCACCGGCGGGCCATTGCACACCTCGACCAAGGGCGCGCTGCCGCATGTGCTCAACGATGTCTTCCTCACCGCCGCCGTCCAGGCCGGTTATCGCCGCACCAGTGATTTCAACGGCCCGCAGTTCGAAGGCGCCGGTTTTTACGATGCGACGATCAAGGATGGCAGCCGCTTTTCCGCCGCCAAGGCCTATCTGACGCCCGAGGTGAAGGCCCGCACCAATCTGGAAATCCGCACCAATGTCCAGGTTGAACGCGTCACCTTTGACGGCAAGCGCGCCAGCGGCATCCAGTGTACGCGCGCCGGCCGCAGCGAGCATCTGGCGGCGCGTGAGGTGATATTGTGCGGCGGCGCGGTCAATTCGCCACAACTGCTGCAATTGTCGGGCATCGGCCCCGCGGCGCATCTGCGCGAAATGGGCATCGAGGTGGTGCACGACAGCGCCGATGTCGGCGGTAACTTGCAGGATCATCTCGACATGATCGTGCAATGGGAATGCTCGCAGCCCGTCACGCTCAACAACAATTCGAAATTTCTCAACAAGATGAAGGCATTGGGCCTGTGGGTGTTTGCCAAGACCGGCAATGGCGCGCACATGCCGACGCCGACCGGGGCGTTCCTGTCGAGCCGTGAAGGCCTGGCGGCGCCCGATTTGCAGATCCATTTCATGCCGGTGCGCGGCGCCCCGCATGGCCGCGGCGAAATGTCCGCCGGCCATGGTTACCAGATGCACGTCTGCCAGTTGCGCCCCGAAAGCCGCGGCACGATCCGGCTGGCGTCCCCCGATCCGCTGGCGCATCCGGCGATCGATCCGCGCTACCTGACGGCGCCCGAAGATGTCGAAACCCTGTATCGCGGCGTCGAAATGGCGCGCGCCATCGGCCGGCAAGCCGCCTTTGATGCCTATCGGGCTGCCGAGCTGTGGCCGACTGACGCGGTGCAGGGCCGCGAGGCGATAGTCGCCGCCATGCGGCAATGGGGCGAAACCATCTATCACCCTGTCGGTACCTGCCGCATGGGCGCCGACCAGGACGCGGTGGTAGATGGCCGGCTGCGCGTCAATGGCGTTGAGGGCCTGCGCGTCGTCGATGCCTCGGTCATGCCCTATCTGGTATCGGGCAACACCAATGCGCCGACGATCATGATCGCCGAAAAGGCCGCCGACCTGATCGCCGAACGCCGCACGCTGGACCGCAAGCTGGGGCTGGCGGCGTGACGGCAACGCCCTTCACCATCCCGGTCAATCCCGAAGAAACCGCATGGATTCGCGACCGCGTCGCGGCGTTTCGCTTCTTTGAGGAACCCGAAGGCGCCGGTTGGGCACATGGCGCCAACCGCGCCTATATGCAGCGGCTGCGCGATCATTGGCTGAATGGCTTCGACTGGCCGGCGGCAGTGGCCAATCTGAACCGCCTGCCGCATTTCCGCGTCGATGTCGGCGATGGCTTTCACCTCCATTGCATCCATCTGCGCTCGTCACGACCGGATGCGCAGCCGCTGCTCATCGCCCATGGCTGGCCGGGGTCGATTCTGGAATTCAACGCCATCTTCGAACGGCTGGCCGAGCCTGAGGACCCCGCCGCCCCTGCCTTTCATGTCGTGGCGCCGTCGCTGCCCGGCTATGCCTGGTCGGACCGGCCGGCGGCCCCCATCGGCCCGCGCGGCGTGGCAAAGCTGTATGACGCACTGATGGGGGCGCTCGGCTATGAACATTATGTCTATCAGGGCGGGGACTGGGGCTGTGTCATCGGCGGCTGGGTCGGGCTTGATTCGGCGCGGGTGACGGCGCTGCACATCAGCGGCTTTGGCCTGCGCAGCGCCGACATGCGGCCCGAAACGCCGGCCGATGTGGCCTGGCTGCAAAAGGCCATGGCGATCCGCGAGACTGAAACCGCCTATCTGCAATTGCAGGGCACCAAGCCGCAGTCCCTGGGCTTTGCCATGATGGATTCGCCGATGGGGGTCGCGGCCTGGTTTGCCGAAAAATTCGTCGGCTGGTCGGATGTGACGGGGCAGTTCGATGATCCGCCGTTCGGCTTTGATGTGCTGCTGGCCAACATGATGATTTACCTGACGACCCGCAGCTTCCTGACCGCGACCTGGATCTATCGCGGCATGTTCCTCGAAGGCGGTTTCAGCATTCCCGAAGGCCGGCGCATCAGCGTGCCGACGGGGGTGGCGAGTTTTCCCAAGGACCTGCTGCTGTTCCCGCCGCGTGCCATGGTCGAACGCGGCTATAATGTCGTGCATTGGACCGACATGCCGCGCGGCGGGCATTTCGCCAGCCTGGAGGAGCCCGAACTGTTCCTCGCCGACCTGAGGACTTTTGTCGCCGGCCTGACGTGACGGGGACGCCGTAATGGCTTTACCGGAATGGCGCGTCGAACCCGGCCTGCTCGCCTATCCTGCGGCGGTCGCGGCCATGGAAGCCCGCGCCGCCGCCATCCGCGAGGGCACGGCGGCGGAACTGGTCTGGCTTGTCGAACACCCGCCGCTCTACACCGCCGGCACCAGCGCTGTTGCCGCCGATCTGCTCGATCCGGACCGCTTTCCGGTGTTCGCCGTGGGGCGCGGCGGGAAGCACACCTATCATGGGCCGGGGCAGCGCCTTGCCTATGTCATGCTGGATCTTGATGCCCGCGGCCGAGATATTCGGCGTTTTGTCGCCGGGCTGGAAGCCTGGGTGATCGCGGCGCTGGCGACGTTGGGCATCGTCGGGCGGGTGATCCCCGGCAAGGTCGGCGTCTGGGTGGATACGCCGGGCGGGCCGGCCAAGATCGCCGCGATTGGCGTCAGGGTGCGGCGCTGGGTAAGTTTTCACGGGGTTTCGATCAATGTGGCGCCTGATCTGGCGCATTATGACGGGATTCGCCCTTGTGGGCTTGCCGAACCCGTGACCAGCATTGCCGCGCTGGGCGGCGTTGGCGACCTGGCGTCGGTGGATGCGGCGCTGGCGGCGGCGCTGCCGGCGCTGCTCGCCGGGCTGATGGCGGGCCCTGATTCATTTGCCTGATTCATTTGCTTCTCATCAAGGCCATCATTGGGCTTGAGGGCGGTGTGAAATCTGCTAATGTCTACCCCGCTTGGGGGGTTAAGGCTGTACCAATCCAAGTTAGTAGCAATGCAATTTTGACCCGCTGCCGGCTGTGCTGGTTTCGGGGTTCATCCAAAGGAGACTCACATGGCTGATATCGTTTCGAAGCTGAAGACCGCCGCCCTCATCGCTGGTGCCACCCTGTTCGTCGTCGCTTGCGGCGAAAAGAAGGCCGAAGCGCCGGCCGCCGAAACCACCACCACCACGACGACCGAAGCCCCGGCTGCTGCGCCGGCTGCTGACGCCGCCACCACCGACGCCGCCGCTGCGCCGGCCGCTGATGCTGCTGCTCCGGCTGCCGCTCCGGCCGCCGATGCCGCCACGACGACGACGACGACGACCGAAAAGAAGTAAGCTCGACATCGTCGCAGCTTAGGTTAGGAAAGGGCCGCCGCGAGGCGGCCCTTTTTTGTTGAACGACATTGACCCTGGGGAGAGAGCGATGAGCCTGGACGCAATTACCGAGCAGATGAAAACCCGCATCGGCGCCGGCGGCAATTTCAAGAAATCGGTGAAGTTTGACTTTGGCAGCGATGGCCTGGTGCATATCGATGACAAGGTGTCGCCCGCCGTCGTGGACAATGAAGATGCCCCCGTCGATTGCACCGTAAAGGTATCGATGGCGGATTTTATGGACATCGCCAGCGGCAAGCAGAATGCCCAGATGGCCTTCATGATGGGCAAGCTGAAGATCGATGGCGACATGTCGGTGGCGCTGCAGCTTGGTTCGATCCTCGGTTGATGACGGGCGCCCGGCAGGGGCGCCGGGGGAATTGCTGGCCGGGCATGGTTCGCCGTGCCCGGCTGTTGGTGCTACGGATCGGGCGGCATGACGGGGCGGGCGTGTTTGGCATGAGGTTGCGTTGATGAATTTGCGGCTGATGTTTCCCCTTTCCGCGTTCGTTGCCGCTTTGGTGATGGTCGGCGCCGCCGGCGTCGAATCGGCTGCCATGGCGGCGCCGAAAAAGGCCTCGGCCAGGGCTGGCAAGGCCATCAAAAAGCCTGTCGCCAAGCCGGTGGTTGTGGCGGCGCCGGTCATCCCCGGTGGCTTCATGGTACCCAAGGAAATTCTGCTGAAGAACCCGACGCCGGCCGAAGCCCAGGCCAATGCGGTGTGGAGCCTGCGCGCCGCGCTGAATGTCGCCGCGCTGCAATGCCAATATTCGGCATTTCTGGCGACGGTGAAGAATTACAATGATTTCCTGCGCCACCACGGCGAGGAACTGGTGCGCGCCCAGACCGTGCTGATCGGCTATTTCCGCCGTACCGATGGGCCGCGCGCGCCGAACAGTTTCGACCAATATACGACACGGACCTACAACAGCTATTCAACGCTCGATGCCCAGTATAATTTCTGCAACGCCGCCGGGTTGGCTGGCCGCCGCGTGCTGGCCATTGGCAAGGACCAGCTCGGCCCGATCGCGCTGGCCCGCACCCCGGAAATCCGCGCCGCGCTGATGCCGCAGCCGCTGGCGCCGGGGCTGGCAGTATTGCCGCTGACGCCGTTCGTGCTGTCGCTGCCCGCGCCCGACGCCTGAAGTGGCGGTTCCCGAACGGCTGACCCTGCGCCGCCCTGACGATTGGCATGTCCATCTGCGCGACGGTGCCATGCTGGCGGCGGTAGCGGCCGCGACGGCGCGGCAATTCGCCCGCGCCATCGTCATGCCCAATCTGAAGCCACCCGTGACAACCGCTGCCGCTGCTGCTGCCTATCGCGATCGCATCCTGGCGGCGCTGGGGCCCGACAGCGATTTCACCCCGCTGATGACCTGCTACCTGACCGATGGCATCGATGCCGACGAGATTGCCCGCGGCCATGGCGAAGGCGTCTTCACCGCCGCCAAGCTGTATCCCGCCAACGCCACGACCAATTCGGCGCATGGTGTCACCGATATCGCGCTGATCCGCCCGGCGCTGGAAACCATGCAGCGCGTCGGCATGCCGCTGCTGGTCCACGGCGAAGTTACCGATGCTCATGTTGACATCTTCGACCGCGAGGCGGTGTTCATCGACAGGACGCTGGCCGGTCTGGTCCGCGACTTTCCGGCGCTGAAAATCGTTTTCGAACATATCACCACTGCCGAGGCGGCAGCATTCGTCGCGGCGGCGCCGGCAACGGTGGCGGCGACGATCACCCCGCACCATCTCGCCATCAATCGCAACGCCATGTTCGAAGGCGGCATCCGCCCGCATCTTTACTGCCTGCCGGTGCTGAAGCGCGAAAGCCACCAGCGCGCCCTGCGCCAGGCAGCGACCAGTGGCAGCCCGAAATTCTTCCTGGGCAGTGATTCGGCTCCGCACGCCGCCCCCACCAAGGAGACCGCCTGCGGCTGCGCCGGCGTGTTCAATGCGCCGTTCGCGCTGGAAAGCTATGCCCGGACGTTCGAGGAGAAGGGGGCGCTTGACCGGCTGGAGGGTTTTGCCAGCGAATTTGGGCCGGCGTTTTATGGCCTGCCGCTCAATGCCGGCACGATAACATTGGAACGCGCGGCCGTGACAGTGCCGGATCGCATCGGCGATGTGGTGCCGTTCCTGGCCGGCGAAACACTGGCCTGGCGCTTCGTCGGCTGAACAGCCGGGACCGCAGCATGGCCGGCGGCAAAGCCATCCTCGCCTGTGTTGAATTCGATGCCGTCATCATCCTGTGGCGCGGGCCGGCGCCGTTCCTTTTCGCGCCGGTTCCGGACTGCCACTTCGCCGAAATCCGGCTCGCCGCGCAGGAAGCCAGCTATGGCTGGGGGGTGGTGCCGGTCGAGGCGCGCATCGGCGCTACGGCCTTCACCACATCGCTGTTTCCCAGGGCTGGCGGTTATCTGCTGCCGATCAAGGTCGCCGTGCAACGCGCCGAACGGATTGGCCTGGGCGACCATATCCACGCGACAATTTCTATCGTTGGCCGCTGAGCGCCGCGCCCGACCTCAGCGCGGTGGCTTGTCGCGTGCCGGCGGCGTATTCATCAAGGGCTGGTCGAACGGCACCACCGAATCCTGCGACGCGACAATCTGCCATTTGCCGGCGCGGAACGTCCAGATGTCCGTCCAGATCAGATGTTTCTTGCCCGATCCGTCCTTGGGTTCCCACCATTCCTCGCCCTGGGTGATCGCCAGCGTTGGCGAAATGAAGCGCGGCCTGGCATAGTATAGCCCCGCGGCCTTGCCCTCAGGCGTATAAGGTTCGAGCATCAGGGGCTTGGTCACCAATTTCCCGCCCGAACTGAAACCGCGATAATCATCGGCGATGCAGCGCTGGATGACCTCGGGTTCGAAGCGCACGACCGTGTGCGCCCATTCATCGGCGCAGCGTTCGATATAGGCGGTAACGGCGGCGCGCGAGGCCTTGTCTGTGGCCGGAACCGCCGGCATCGTCGCCACTGCCGCTGCAAGCAAAAAAATCAACGCCATGTTGTCCGCCTCGCTGATTGCCGCCGCATCCGGCGCGCCTCAATCCAGATAATGCCGCCCGATCGCCGTCAGATCATCGGTGAGATCATACACCATCGGCCGCCCCGTCGGGATTTCCTCATGGACGATATCATCGTCGGAAATCCCCGACAGATGCTTCACCAGCGCGCGCAGCGAATTGCCATGGGCGGTGACGATCACCCGCTTGCCGGCCTGCAATTCCGGCACGATGGCGCTGTCCCAATAGGGCAGCACGCGGGCGATCGTGTCCTTCAGGCTTTCGGCATCGGGGATGGCAATGCCGGCATAGCGGCGGTCGCCCGACAGATCATATTCGGAACCCCTGGCCAGCGGCGGCGGCGGAATGTCGAAGCTGCGGCGCCAGGTCTTCACCTGTTCCTCGCCATGCTTTGCCGCTGTTTCGGCCTTGTTCAGCCCGGTCAGCCCGCCATAATGGCGTTCGTTCAATTGCCAGTTCTTGGTCACCGGCAGCCACAGCCGGCCCATCGCCTCAAGCGCCAGGTTGAGCGTCTTGATCGCCCGCGTCTGCGCGCTGGTGAAGGCAACATCAAAGTCCAGCCCGGCCGCCTGCATGGCAATGCCCGCCGCGGTCGCCTCGGCAATGCCCTGGTCGGTCAGATTGACATCCCACCAGCCGGTGAAACGATTTTCCAGATTCCACGCCGACTGGCCGTGGCGAAGAAGGACGAGCGTGGGCATGGCGGCTCCGAAGTGATGCGGCGCCGCTGTGCCAGTCAGCGGCGCCCCTATGCAAGCCAGAAACCGCTGCAAGCCCGAAACCGCCGCAAGCCAGAAACCGTGGTTCAGGGCTTTTTGAAGCGCAGCACGAACTGGTCGGTCTTGCCGCGGATGCCGGGATCGAACACCATCTTGTCATGGCCATCGGCGGGGTTGCGCAGCGCGCTGCTTTCGCCATCAAAGATAAAACCGGCGGCAATGACTTCGGCCTTCACCGCCGCCGCGTCGATGCGGTGCAGCGCCTTGGTCGCGGTCAGCCCGCTGCCGTCGGCGGCGGCATGATCGAGCACGACATAGGTGCCGCCCGGCTTCAACGCGGCGAACACCGCCTTGTTGAAGCCGATAACGCCTTCGGGCGGCAGGAAATTGTGCAGGTCATGATAATTTTGCGCCGTCCAGGCGACATCGATGCTGCCGGCCAGCGACGGGTCGGTAACCGCGGTGACGATGCTGACATTGCCATAGCTGGCATCGGCGGCGAGATCGGTCATCGCCTTGGCGGCCACCGGATCAAGCTGCGCCGAGGCCGGCGGCACCACGGCGGTGACATGGCCGCCGGGCATGACGGCAATGGCGAACACTCGCGTGAAATAGCCCCCGCCGGCGATGATATCGAGGACCTTCGCACCCGGCTTGATGCCGGCAAAAGCCAGCATGGCGGCGGGTTTGCGTGCCGCATCGCGCGCCATATCGGCATCCGGGCGGACAGGGGCGGCAAGCGCCGGCATGGCAATCAGCGCGGCGGCGGCAACGGCAGCAAGAAGTTTCATGTGCGTCTCTCCCAAGGTTTTTGCTTGGGAACAGACTGCCACAGGCGGTGCCGGCTTGCCATCGGCGATTTCAGGATCGGGTCGTGCGGGCGGGCACAACATCAGGTCCGCAAGCGCGCCGAAACCGGCCCAAAGCCTGCGGCGGTCAGCTCGGCAGCGGTGGCGGCGCCGCCTGCCTGAACGCGGGCAGGGCGGCGGCGCGATCGGCCATGGCGGTCAGCCGCGGAAAGGGCGTCAGATCAGTCGAAAAGCGCCGCGCGTTATAGAGTTGCGGGACCAGGCAGGCATCGACGATGTTGGGCGCGCTGCCCCCGGCAAATGGCGTATCGGGCAACATCTGTTCCAGGGTTGCAAAGCCCTGGCAAACCCAGTGCCGATACCAGGTGTCGATGGCCGCCTTGTCCTGATGCAGGTCATGCTCAAGATATTGCAGCACCCGCAAATTGTTGATCGGGTGAATGTCGCAGGCGATGGTCAGCGCCAGTTCCATGGCCTTGGCACGCGCCAGCGGTTCGCCCGGGATCATCCGCGGTTCGGGCTGAAGGGCATCAAGATAGTCGATGATGGCCAGGCTTTGGCCGAGGCACACGCCATCAACTTCCAGCGCCGGCACCAGCCCGGCGGGATTGATGCCGAGATAGTCCGCAGCGCGTTGTTCCCCGGCGCGCAGGGCATAATTGCGCCGTTCGTACGCCAGCCCCTTCAGGTTGAGCGCGATGCGGACGCGATAGCTTGCCGACGACAGGGTGAAATCATGCAGGATCATGCGAAATCGGCTTCCTTGCCGCCGATGCTTACCCGCAAGGGTGGCAATCCGGCAATCGTCACATCAATGACGTCGCCGGGCACCACGGCGCCGACCCCGGCCGGGGTGCCGGTGAAGATCAGGTCGCCCGGCAACAGCCGTTCGAAGCGACTGATATGGGCGATGGTTTCGGCGCAATCCCAGATCAGGTCGGCGATATCCGCGTCCTGCCTGATGGCGCCATTGACACTGAGGCGGATGGCGCCGGCGGCGATATGGCCGCCGTCCGCCACCCGCCGGATGGGCGCCATCGGGGCCGAAAAGGCAAAATTCTTGCCGGTGTCCCAGGGGCGCCCCTTGTCACGGGCTTCAAGTTGCAGATCGCGCCGCGTCATGTCGAGACCAACGGCATAGCCAAAGACCAGATCGAGCGCGTCGCCTGCGCTGACCGCCGCGCCGGGCTTGCCGATGGCGATGACCATTTCGGCCTCGAACTGGAAATTCTCCGTTTCGGGCGGGTAGGGAATCGTCGCACCGTTCGGCACCAGCGCCTCGGCCCATTTGGTGAAGAAGAACGGCGCTTCGCGGTCGGGATCCTTGCCCATCTCACGAGCGTGTGCCGCATAGTTGCGCCCGATGCAGAAGATGCGGCCGACGGGGAAGGTCGCGTCGCCGCCGGCGATGGCGGCGGCGGGGCGATCGGGCAAGGTGAAAACGGGCGGCATGGGGATTCCTCTCATGGCGGCGCTCCGACTACCCTCTGGGTCCGCACACGGCCTTGATTTCCGGCGCTCAGCCGCGATTTGCCACGCTAACTGTTTGGTCCCGGCATTTGATGGTGCGGACTCAGAGTGGATCGATCTGGCTCTGTTGTCGAGCATTTGCAGATGTATTCGTAGGGGGTGAGACCGCGCAGGGTCTTTAGTCGGCGGCCATAATTATACTCAACAGCGGCCTTCGCCGGATGGATACGATCAAACAAGCTTTGACCAGGATCCGAAGACCGGGAGGCCGGGCCTTCAACAAAAGGACCATCCGTTGGCGGCAGGACGTTTTCCGGAGGCAGCCCGCGTGACGTGCACCCCTGAATTGGCGCCATTTTTGGGTAGA
>JANYCM010000233.1 GCA_025360285.1 Sphingomonadales bacterium | reverse complement strand
CGCAAATGCGATTCGACCTCCACCCGGTCCATCTTGGGGTTGCGGTTGGGGTTGAGCAGGCATTGTTCCGTGGTCACCGCCAGCCCGGTCCCGTCGCAATCGATGGCGCCGCCTTCCAGCACCCAGCCATGGCGCGCCAGCGGCACCCCGGCGGCACTGGCGATGAACGCCGCGACGCCGTCATCGCCGGGCAGGTCATATTTGCCGCCCCAGCCGTTGAAGCGGAACCCCGCCGCCGCCGCCCCCACCGGTGATTGCATGAACAACGGCCCGGTATCGCGCAGCCAGATGTCGCCAAAACCATAGGCGTGGAAGCCGACGTTGCAGCCCGTCAGCAGGTCACGCGCCACTGCCATCGCCGCGTCATTGGCAACCAGCAGTTCAACCCGTTCGCCGCCTGCAATCGCCCGCACCATCGCCGCTACCTCGGCCTGGGCCGGGGCCAGGTCATCCTCCCACAAATCGGCCGCGCTGGGGAACGCTGTCCAGGTCGCAGCATGCGGCAGCCATTCGGCCGGTTGGCGGGCGGTCATCCCTTGGTCCTTTCGCGGCCGGTGACACATGCCGGCCCGCGCCGTGCTTGCCAGCCGCTGCGCTGCGACGCAACGGGGCTAAACCGCCTCGCCGCCCTTGAAGCCCTGCGCCACCACATACCATTCGCTCGATCCCTTGCGGCTGGCCGGCGGTTTCACATGCTTGACCGTGGTGAATGACTGTTTCAGCAGTGCCGTCAGCGCGCCATCGCCGCCGCCGGCCAGCACCTTGGCGACAAAGGCCCCGCCCGGCCGCAGCAGCCGCCCGGCCATGTCGAGCCCCGCCTCGATCAACCCCATGGTGCGCAAATAATCGGTCATCTGGTGGCCGACGGTGTTCGCCGCCATGTCCGACAGCACGATATCGGCCGGGCCGCCCAGCGCCGCCAGCAACAGGCCTTCAGTATCGTCGTCGAGGATGTCCTTCTCGAACAGCACCACCCCGGCAATCGGCTCGATCGGCAGCAGGTCGATGCCCACGACCCTGGCCCGCGGCCGTTTTTCCAGCACGACCTGGCACCAACCGCCCGGCGCCGCGCCCAGATCGACCACCCGCTCGACCTGACCCAGCAGCGAAAACTGTGCGTCGAGTTCCTTCAGCTTGAAGGCGGCACGGCTGCGATAACCGGCGGCCTTGGCCGCGGCGACATAGGGGTCGTTGAGATGCCGCGCCAGCCATTGGTTGGACGATGTCGTCCGCCGGTGGGCGTTCTTCACCTTGACCTTGCCGCCCCGCGAACGGCCACCAGTGCCGCCGGGACCGGCGCCAGATTTACCTCCAGAATTGCTCGTTGTCATTTACCCATGGCCCAGACGCCATCGCGCCCCATCAGATTGCGCAAAATGCCTTCGCGAATGCCGCGGTCCGCCACCCGCACCTGGCCACCCGGCCAGCGCGCGATGATCGCATCGAGGATGGCGCAGCCGGCGACAATCAGCTCGGCGCGGTCGGGGCCGATACAGGCCATGCGGGCCCGTTCCTGCACGCTGCGCGCCGCGATCTGGCGGCACAGCGCCAACAGCGGCTCGGTCGCCACCGCACAGCCATCGACCAGACGCCGGTCGTAACCCGGCAGGCCCAGTTCGACACTGGCAAGCGTGGTGATCGTCCCCGAGGTGCCGAGCAGTTGCACCGCCGTCACCCCGCGCCGCGCCAGCCGTTCGCCAAAGGCATCGAGCATCGGCGTCACCCGTTCGATCATCCGGGCATAGGCATCGGCGCGGTCCCCGCCATCGGCCCATTGCGGTTCGGTTTCGGCGAGCGATACCACGCCCCAGGGGAGGCTGATCCATTCCAATATTTCCGGCTCACCGCCGCTCTGGCTGCTGCCCGGTGCTACCAGCATGACTTCGCTGGACCCGCCGCCGATATCGAACACCAAAGCCGGCGGGCCATCGGGATCGATCAGCATGTGGCAGCCGAGCACCGCCAGCCGCGCCTCCTCGGCAGCGCTGATCACATCCAGGGCGATGCCGGTTTCGGCATAGACGCGATCGACAAAGCGCGCGCCATTGGCAGCGCGGCGGCAGGCTTCGGTGGCGACATTGCGCGTCAACCGCACGTCGCGCCGCGCCAGTTTTTCGGCACAGGCGGCCAGCGCCGCGACGGTGCGGTCCATCGCCGCGTCGGACAAGCGCCCCGATTCCATCAATCCTTCGCCCAGCCGCACGACCCGCGAATAGGCATCGACAATGACGAAGCCCTGCGGGCCCGGCCGGGCGATCAGCAGCCGGCAATTGTTGGTGCCCAGATCCAGTGCACCATAGGTGCGGCCGCGCCGCGACGCCGGCAGGCGCAAACCGCCGGCGCGAAACGGCGGCGCGGCGCGGCGCGGATCGGGGGCGGTGCCGGGCGCCATGAGCCCGGCGGGATCGGCATCGGCCGACATTGCGATCATCCTGTCACTTCACCACCGATGGCAACCACCGGCAGAACCTGACCGGAAGCTAGTGATTAATGCCCGGATTGGCAAATGCCGCTGCATTTTGCGACCGCGTCGTCAGCTCAACAGAATTGACTTGCGCGCCCTTCCTGCCTAGACGCCGCCTTCGCGCTGGC
>JANYCM010000196.1 GCA_025360285.1 Sphingomonadales bacterium | reverse complement strand
GCTCAGCTCCAATCGCCGCGAAATCGAAACCCCCTTCGCCGGTGCCATCGCCGGCAACCCCAAGGGCGATGTCAAGGTCGTCGTCTTCTTCGATTATGCCTGCCCCTATTGCCGTCAGGGCCATGCCGATGTGGCGAAGCTGGCCGCAAGCGACCCCGGTGTCGCCATCATCTACCGCGACTTTCCGGTGTTGTCTCCGGCCAGTGATGAAGCCGCCATGGCCAGCCTGTCGGCGGCGCAGCAGGGCCGTTATGCGCGCTTCCACAACACCATGTTCGAAACACCGGGCAAGGTCAGCCATGAACGCACCGTGGCGCTGGTGCGGGAAGCCGGACTGAACGAAGTCCAGACCGCCAAGGACCTGACGGCGCCGGCGCTGCGCGCTGAAATCAAGAAGAACCTCGATCTCGGCCGCGCCCTCGGCCTGACCGGCACGCCGAGTTACATCATCGGCGACCAGATATTATCGGGGGCCGTTGGCTATGAAAAGCTGAAGGAAGCCGTGGCGACGGCGCGCGGCGCAGCGGCGGCCGGGTGAACGGCGGCGCGCCTGATGCGGCACCGGCCGGGCGGCTCGATGTGATCGGCGTGCTAGACCGTGCCTTTCGCGCGGTTTTGGCCAATTTCGGCGTGCTGGCGCTGGCCGGACTGCTGCTGATCGTGCTGCCGTCGCTGCTGGGCCGGGGTTTTGCTGGCGACGCCGCGACGCTGGCAATCACGCTGCGCGCCGCCCTTGCCATGCTCTATGTCGCGCTGCTCGGCTGGTCCGCCACGGCGCATCTGTCGGGGCGCATGGCGCGGCCGCGCGCGCTGCTCCGTGAAGGGCTGGCGCGGGCGCAGCCTGGGGTGCAGACGGCGCTGCTGATCGGCGCGGTCATCGTCATCGGGTTGACGTTGCACCTTTTTGCCCGGCACGGCACCGTCATGGGCTGGTTGCTCGATGTGTTGCTGATGACGGGCGGGCTCTGGTCGCTGTGCGTGCTGATGCCGGTCATCCCCGTTGCCATTGTCGAGCGCCGCGGGCCCCTGGCGGCGATGCGGCGCGCCGCGGCGCTGACCGAGGGCAACCGCAACCGCATTCTGGCGCTGGCGCTGGTCGCGGGGCTGACGCTGGTGCCATCGGGGCTGTTGGTCAGCATGGTGGCCGGCGTCGCCGGCTGGGGCTTGCAGGCGCTGTTTGAACTTATGGCCTGGAGCCTGGTCGCGGTGCTGCCCGCCGCCGTCTATATCGGTCTGGAACCTGTAAAATGACGTTGCCGACCCATGATTTCGCGTCGTTCGACGGCAGGCGCATTGCCTGGCACGAGGTCGGCCAGGGTCGCCCGATCATCCTGTTGCACGGGCTGTTCAGTTCCGGCGCGATGAACTGGCGGCGCTATGGCGCGGCCGCCGAAATCGCCGCTGCCGGCTACCGTGTCATCATGCCGGATTTTCGCGCGCACGGCGAGAGCGCCGCACCGCATGATCCGGCCGCCTATCCCGCCGATGTGCTGGCGCTGGATATCGAGGCGCTGGTGGCGCATCTCGGGCTGACGGATTTTGATCTCGGCGGCTATTCGCTCGGCGCCCGCACTGCCGTGCGGTTGCTGGTGCGCGGCCTCACCCCGGCGCGGGTCGTGCTTGGCGGCATGGGCCTGGCCGGGCTGACCGGCGGCACCGATCGGGCACAATGGTTCCTCAACGTCATCGAAGTTGTGGTGAGGGGCGTCGGCAGCTTCGCCGCCGGCACTGCCGAACATGCCGCCGCCGCCTTCATGAAGCAGAATGACGTTGATGGCGAAGCGGTGGCGCTGGTGCTGCGGTCGCAACAGGCGACGCCGGCCGAGACACTGCGCCGCATCGAAACCCGCACTTTGGTGGTCTGCGGCGTGCAGGACCAGGACAATGGTTCGGCCGCCGATCTGGCGCTCACCATGCCCAAAGCCGCGCTGGTTGAAATCCCCGGCAATCACATGAGCGCTGTCACCAAGCCCGATTTCGGCACCGCCATCGCCGCCTGGCTGGAACATCCGCTATAGGCTGTCGTTACACCTCCGATCGGACCGGGGCTTTGGGGGGAAAGATGACTTCATGGTCGGCACAGGATGCCCTGGCGGCGCGGCGCATCGCCGTCATCGTCAACGCCCGCTCGCGGCGCGGCCAGGCGCTGTTTGCCCAGGCCTGCGCCGGGCTGGAGGCGGCGGGCTTCACCATCACCGAAGCCCATGCCGTCCGCCATCCGCGGCGGCTGGGCCATATTCTTGCCGGCATCATCGCTGGGGGCCATGACGTGATTGCCGTTGGCGGCGGCGATGGCACGCTGGCGCTGGCGGCGGGGCGCATGGCCGGGCGGCCGCTGCTGATGGCGGCGCTGCCGCTGGGCACCGCCAACAGTTTCGTGCGCACCTTGGGTATCGAACCCGAACTGGCGCCGGCGCTGGCGGTGATCGCCACGGGCGATATCGCCCATGCCGATGTCGTGCGTATCGGCCGTACGCATTTCATCAATTCCGCCACCATCGGCGTGCCGGCGCGCATCGCCCAGGACATTCCACCGGGGCTGAAGCGCTGGTTCGGCCGGCTCGGCTATCTGCTTTATGGCTGCCTGAAGTTCCTGAAGCTGACGCCCTTCACGGTGCGCATCAGTCGGCCGGGGCAGGCCGACGTCATCGAAAAGGTGCTGGAAATCCGTATCGGCAATGGCAGCTATGTCGGCGGCCTCCGGGTGATCGACAGTGCCGACCCGGAAAGCCGCGATGTCGTCATCCAATTGGTGCGCGGCCGCTATGCCGCGGCGCTCGCTGGCGCCTGGGCCGCCAGTCTCGGCGGCTGGAAACCGGCGCGCGGCCGGGTGCGCGAACTGCGCGCGACCGAGTTCACACTTTCATGCACCCCGGAACAGCCGATTTCAGTCGATGGCGAAACCGGCACATGCACGCCGGTGACGGTGACGGTGCAACCCGGTGCACTCAACATCATCGTGCCGCGCGGATCGGACGCGAGCAGCCGGGCGCGGGCGTAAGCAGCAACTTCCTCCCCGCCGCTTTCCCCGCCGCCCCAATAGCTGTAACCTTTCTGACAATGGAAACCGCCCCCACCTATCTGGTCGTTGTCGATGGCACCGCCGAAAGCCGGGTGGCGCTGCGCTTTGCCAGCCTGCGCGCCGCGCATGTCGGGGCCAAGGTCGGGCTGGTCACCGTCATTCCGCCGCCCGAATTCATGCAATGGGGGGCCGTGCAGGAAGCCATGGCGGCCGAAGCGCTGGCCGAAGCCGAAGCTCTGCTCGCCGGGGTCGCCGATGAAGCTGAAGCGATTGGCGGCCTGCGCCCTGCCAGCACCATCTTGCACGGCGAGGCAGCGCCGGCGCTGTTCGATCATGTCCGCGGCGATGCCACTGTCCGCGCGCTGGTGCTGGGGGCCGCACCGCGCGGTGCGCCGGGGCCGTTGGTCAGCTATTTTGCCGGCGAACGTGCCGGGCAATTGCCCTGTGTGGTGATCATCGTGCCCGGCGGGTTGGAGGCGGAACGGCTGGAATCGCTGACATAGCAGGCAATACAGGATTAATTTCCTCGCCTATAGCCATGCTTGCTTGATTCGCACCGCATTCCGCGCCACATCGCCGGTTCATTCCTCGCCAGAAGGTGCTGCCCATGTTCATCGAAACCGAACGCACCCCCAATCCCGCCACGTTGATGTTCCGGCCCGGCGTCCGTGTCACCGATGGCAGCACCGCCGATTTTGCGTCGCCGGAAGCCGCTGATGCTTCCCCCCTGGCGGCGGCGCTGTTCGCACTCGGCGATATAACCGGGGTGTTCTTCGGCAGCGACTTCATCAGCGTCACCAAGGCCGAAGGGTCGGCCGACTGGGCCGATCTGAAGACCCAGGTGCTGGGGGTTCTGGTTGATCATTTCAGTTCCGGCGCGCCGCTGTTCACGGCGGCGGCGACCGGCCCGGCGATCAATGATGATCCCGAAGATGCCGAGATCGTCGCGCAGATCAACGAACTCATCGAAACCCGCATCCGCCCGCAGGTCGCAGGGGACGGCGGCGATATCGTCTATCGTGGTTTCAACAAGGGCACGGTGTTCCTTGAAATGCAGGGTGCCTGCGCTGGCTGCCCGTCCTCGACGGCGACGTTGAAGATGGGCATCGAATCGCTGCTCAAATATTATGCGCCGGAAGTCACTGACGTCCGCGCTATCTGAGGGAAACGAATGTCTGGTAACCCGCTCAGCGCCGACGCGCTTGATCAATTGTTTCGCGATGCCCGCACTTATTACAGTTGGTCGCCGGACCCGGTCAGCGAAGCCGATCTCCGCGCGCTCTATGATCTCGTCAGGCTGGGGCCGACGGCCGCCAATGCCAGCCCGGCGCGCTTCATCTTTGCCCATAGTGACGACGCCAAGGCGAAACTGTCCGCCCATGCCAGCGCCAACAACAGGGCCAAGATCCTGGCGGCACCGGTGACGGCGATCGTCGGCTTCGATACCAAATTCTACGATCACCTGCCGACGCTTTTCCCGCATGCCGATGCGCGCAGCTGGTTCGTCAACGATCCCGCCGGCGCGCGTGAAACCGCCTTCCGCAATGCCTCGCTGCAAGGTGCCTATTTCATCATCGCGGCGCGTGCCCTTGGCTGGGACACCGGCCCGATGTCGGGCTTTGACAAGGCCGGTGTTGATGCTGCCTTCTGGACCGGTACCAGCACCGAAACCAATTTCATCTGTTCGTTGGGCAAGGGCACCGCCGAGGCGCTGTTCCCGCGCCTGCCGCGCCTGGCGTTTGAGGACGCCGCCCGCATATTGTGAGGATATTGGCGCTTTCCACCGCCTCGCCGGCGCTGTCGCTGGCCTTGTTCGACAGCGATACGCTGATCGGCCATGACCATCGCCTGATCGGCCGCGGCCATGCCGAAGCGTTGGTGCCGGCCATCGCGGCGCTGCTGGGGGATAGCCGCGCCGATGCCATCATCGTCGATATCGGCCCCGGCAGCTTCACTGGCATCCGGATCGGTATCGCCGCAGCCCGCGCCCTCGGCCTGGCCTGGGGCTGCCCGGTGACGGGGTGCAGCGGCAGCGCGCTGGTCGCGGCACAGGCCTTTGCGCGGCACCCCGGCCTTGCCGCCGTCACCGTGTTGATGGACGCCGGACGCGGCCAGATATTGCACCAGATCGTCGGCGCCGATTTCGCCATGTCGCCGATCACCACGATCACCGCCCCGGCTTTGGCGCCCGGCGAAGCCAGCGCCGGCGCGCTGGCCCCCGCCGGTGCCGTGCACAATGGCCAGCCTGATGCGGCCTTTGCCCTGCACCTGCCGCTGTCCGCCCGCAGCCTTTCGCCGCAGGCTCTCTATGTCCGGCCGCCGGACGCCATATTGCCGCTGTGACAATATATTTCTAAGCAGCAACAACATTACCGGGAACCAGCCCACTGGAAATGACCACGATTACCTCTGCCACGCTGTTGCCGGCTGATGAACGCCACCTCGAGGCGTTGATGACGGTGATGCGTGCCGGTTTCGACCCGCAGTTTGGGGAGGCCTGGTCGGCGGCGCAGCTGTCCGGCACATTGGGCATGGCCGGCAGTTTCGCGCGCCAGGCGTTGGCGGCCGATGACGCGGCCTGTGGTTTCACGCTGTGCCGGTCGGCGGGCCCCGAGGTTGAATTGCTGCTGATCGCCGTCACCCCGGCGGCGCGCGGCCGGGGCCTTGGGCTTTTGCTGCTGGAAGCCGCCTGCAAGGATGCACTGCAGCGCGGCGCGTCCGATCTGTTTCTTGAAGTGCGCGAAAATAATCTTGGTGCGCGCGCTCTGTATCGAAAGGCCGGGTTCCGCGATGTCGGTCGCCGCGCCGATTATTATGCCGGGTCGTCGGGCAGGCGCTTTGCAGCGATTACCATGCGTCGTCATCTTGGCGATTTGCTCTGATTAATTGCCGCACTTGATTTTACCGCCTATATTCGACATGGCGATTGGGCGGAGGAGGGATCCGCAGCAAAAGAGTCAAGGAATTGTAAATGACAGATAATACACAGGCGCATGCAGAGTTGTTGGCACTTACGGCGGATATTGTTTCGTCGCATTTTGCCAATAACAGCGTCACACCGGGCGATGTGCCAGGGGTCATCGAAGCTGTTTATGCCACATTGGCGAAATTGGGTTCGCCGGTCGAAGCGCCGATCGCGCAACAGGAACCCGCCGTATCGATCCGTGCCTCGATCAAGCCTGACTATATTGTCTGCCTTGAAGACGGCAAGAAGCTGAAGATGCTGAAGCGCCACTTGATGACGCGCTATGGCATGACGCCGGATCAGTATCGCGCCAAATGGAATCTGGCTGCCGATTATCCGATGGTCGCGCCGAATTATGCCGAACAGCGCCGCAGCCTGGCCAAATCGATCGGCCTGGGCACCAAGCGCGTTGCCAAGGTTGGCGGCAAGCCCCGCGGTCGGCCGCGCAAGATCGTCGCGTAAGACTTTCGGTCGGGCCGGGGCGGAAACGTCCCGGCCCACACCAATAGCGGCGTTCCCCGGCTTGCCGGCTACCGCCCGCCCGCCTATCTGAAGCCGGGTGGCAGGAGCACGGCATGGGAACCATGATTGATGTTGAAGCGCTGTGCCTCAAAAAAGGCCTGCGCATTACCGAACAGCGCCGCGTCATCGCGCGCGTTCTTGGCGGTGTTGACGATCATCCCGATGTCGAGGCACTGCACCGCCGGGTCGCCGCTGTCGATCCGCGCATTTCGATCGCCACCGTTTATCGCACCGTCAAATTGTTCGAAGAAGCCGGCATAATCGAACGTCATGAATTCCAGGGCGGACGATCGCGCTATGAAACCGTGCAGGAAGAACATCATGATCATCTGATCGATGTTGAAACCGGCGCCGTCATCGAATTTCACGATCCCGAACTGGAGGATTTACAGGCGCGCATCGCCGCCCGGCTGGGCTATGCGCTGGTCGATCACCGCATGGAACTTTATGGCGTTGCGCGCAAACCGCCCGAATGACGCGCCGGTGACCGGGTCTGCCGAATCGCCCGGCCTGCGCCGCGCCCGGCGGTCAGTGCGTTTTCAACGTTTCGGGGTGGCCAAGGGGGTCGCCGGGGCGCTCACCACTGCTTCGCTCGTCGTCCCCGCCGAACTGGTGCTGCTGAAACTGTCGGGCGGCCGGCGGTCGCATTTGCCCTGGTTGTTCCACCGCGGCCTCACCCGTGCTCTGGGCATCCGCACCATCAGCCACGGCCGGCCGGTGCGGCGGGGCCGCGTGCTCTATGTCGCCAACCATGTTTCCTGGGCCGATATTCCAGTGCTCGGCGGGCTGATCCGCGCGGCGTTCGTCGCTAAATCGGAAGTCGGCGGCTGGGGCTTCTTTGGCTGGATGGCGACCCTGGGCCGCACCATCTATGTCGAACGCGAACGTCGCACCCGCACCGGCGACCAGCGCAACGCGATCAGCGAACGGCTGAGCGCGGGTGACAGCATCATCCTGTTTCCGGAAGGCACCAACAGCGATGGTGTCGGGGTGCTGCCGTTCAAATCATCGTTGTTTTCGGTCGCCGATGGTGTTGATGATCTGCTGATTCAGCCGGTCACCATCGCCTATACCCGCGTTAATGGCATGCCCGTTACCCGCGAACGCCTGCCCGATCTCGCCTGGATCGGCGATACCGAATTGATGCCGCACGCGCTGGCCTTCATGGCGCTGGGCCGGGTGCGCGCCGAAATCATCTTCCACCCCGCCGTGCGCGCTGCCGATTTCGCCAACAGGAAGCTGTTGGCCCAGCATTGCGAGACGCTCATCGCCAATGGCTATCGCACGCTGATGCGGGGATGACCGGCAGCGCGGCAGCGGCTATGCTGGCAGCATCCTCATCGGAGTCGCCGCCGCCTGTGTCCCGTTACTTTGTCAAATCCTTCGGCTGCCAGATGAATGTCTATGATTCGGAACGCATGGGCGATGTACTTGCCGCCGATGGTCACGCCCCGGCCGACAGCGCCGCCGATGCCGATATCGTTGTCCTCAACACCTGCCATATCCGCGAAAAGGCCGCTGAAAAGCTGTATTCGGATATCGGCCGCCTGCGCAAACCGCGCGCCGATGGCTCGCGCCCGGTCATCGTCGCTGCCGGCTGCGTCGCCCAGGCCGAAGGCGCCGAAATCGGCCGCCGCGCGCCCGCTGTTGATGTCATCGTCGGGCCGCTCGCCTATCACCGCCTGCCGGCACTGCTGCGCGCCGCGCAAGGCGCGCGGGCCATGGATACCGACATGCCGGCCAGCCCGAAATTCGATCATCTGCCGGCCCGCCGCCACCAGGGCGCCAGCGCCTTCCTGACGGTGCAGGAAGGCTGCGACAAATTCTGCACCTTCTGCGTCGTGCCCTATACCCGCGGCGGCGAAGCCTCCCGCCCGGCCGCCGCGCTGATCGCCGAGGCCGAAGCGCTGGTGGCCGCCGGCGCCGTGGAAATCACCCTGATCGGCCAGAATGTGAACGCCTATGCTGGCGGCATGAGCCTGGCGCAGTTGATCGAGCGCCTCGCCGCACTGCCGGGGCTGCACCGCATCCGCTATACGACGTCCCACCCACGCGACATGGGGGATGATTTGATCGCTGCTCATGCCGCCATTCCCAAGCTGATGCCCTATCTGCATCTGCCAGTGCAGTCGGGATCGAGCCGCATCCTGAAGGCGATGAACCGCGCCCACACCCGCCAATCCTATCTGGCGACGCTGGACCGACTGCGCGCCGTGCGCGCCGATATTGCCTTGTCGGGGGATTTCATCGTTGGCTTCCCCGGTGAGACCGAGGCGGATTTCGCCGACACATTGAGCATCGTTGCCGAGGTTGGTTATGCCCAGGCCTATAGCTTCAAATATTCGCGCCGTCCCGGCACCCCGGCCGACACGATGGCCGACCAGGTGCCCGAAGCGGTGAAGGAAGAACGGCTGGCGCGGTTGCAGGCTGCCATCACCGCCGGGGCGCTGGCCTTCAACCTCGCCAGCGTCGGCCGCCGCACGCAGATCCTGCTCGAACGGCCGGGCCGCAAGCCGGGCCAGTTGATCGGCAAGACCCCCTGGTTGCAATCCGCCGTTGTCGAGGTGCCGGGTGCCCGCATCGGCGATTTGATTACCGTCGATATCGTCGCCGGCCATGAAAATTCCGTCGAAGCTGTCCCCGTCTCCCCTGTTCAGGAAAGAGCTGCTGCCTGATGTCAAAAAAGCCGTCGCGCGCCCCCGGTCACCACGGACCTGCCAGTCCGACCGGGCCCAATGACCGCGTCCGGCTGGAGATCGAATTTGAAAATACCCATCATCTCGGCAGCCTGTTCGGCCAATATGACCAGAATCTGATCGCGCTTGAAGGGCTGATCGGCGTTTACATCACGGCGCGCGGCAACCGGGTGCAGGTCGAAGGCGAAGCCGGCGCCGCGGCCCGGGCGCGTGATGTGCTGACGCTTTTGTATAACCGCATCGCCCAAGGCCGCACGGTCGATACCGGCGATGTTCACGGCGCTGTCGCCATCACCGCCGAGGCATCGATCGATGGCCTGGTCAGCGCCGATACCGGCCTTGCCAGCGCCGTCATCCGCACCCGCAAGAAAACCATCGCGGCGCGGTCACCCACCCAGGTTCGCTATATCGAGGCACTGGCGCGCGACTCCATCATCTTCGCGCTGGGGCCGGCGGGCACCGGCAAGACCTATCTCGCCGTGGCCCAGGCGGTCAGCCAGCTCATCGCTGGTTCGGTTGATCGTCTGGTGCTGTCCCGCCCGGCGGTGGAGGCCGGCGAACGATTGGGCTTCCTGCCCGGCGACATGAAGGACAAGGTCGATCCCTATCTGCGGCCGCTATATGATGCGCTGTATGACATGCTGCCTGCCGAACAGGTCGAACGCCGGCTGGCGAGCGGCGAGATCGAAATTGCGCCTTTGGCCTTCATGCGCGGCCGCACCCTGGCCAATGCCTTCATCATCCTCGATGAAGCCCAGAACACCACGCCGCTCCAGATGAAGATGTTCCTGACGCGTTTTGGCGAACGCAGCCGCATGGTCGTCTGCGGCGACCCCAACCAGGTCGATCTGCCCAATCCGGGCTCGTCGGGGCTGGCCGATGCCGTCAAGCGGCTCGATGACGTCGAAGGCATTTCGGTGCTGCGCTTCAGCAGCCGCGAAGTCGTCCGCCACCCGCTCGTCGGCCGCATCGTCGATGCCTATGAAGGCCCGCCACAGGATGGGTGACGCCGCTCTCTCGTCAGGGGAGAGGGTGCGCGCTGACGGGACCCCGCCATGCTGACCACCGAAACCGATGTCGCCTCGCCATCATGGCCGGCGGCAGACTGGGATGCGCTCGCCGCCGCCGCTGTCGCCGCGGCGCTGGCACAAACCCCGCACGGCCATCTTGTCGATGGCCCGCTGACCATCGAAGTCAGCGTGCGGCTGACCGATGATGCCGAGGTCCGGACCCTCAACCGCCAGTATCGCCACAAGGACAAGCCGACCAACGTGCTCAGCTTCCCGATGGTGCAGCCAGACCTGCTCGATGGCCTCGCCAATACCGATGACGGCGAGATTCTCCTGGGCGACATTGTGCTGGCGGCCGAAACCTGCGCGCGGGAGGCCGGTGAGAAAGTCTGGGCCATGCCGGCTTATGCGCAGCACCTCATTGTCCATGGCCTGTTGCACCTGCTAGGCTATGATCATGAACGCGGCGAATCTGAAGCAATCCATATGGAAGCGCTTGAATCGGCGGCCTGCACGGCGCTCGGCCTGCCCGACCCTTACGCCGGTTGAAGGCTGACGGAGATGCCCGAACCCGACAGTAGCAGCGATTTCGCCACCCGCCTGTGGCGCGGCCTGCGCCAACTGATCACCGGCCAGGACCATGAGCCCAGCTTGCGTGAAAGCCTGGAGGAGGCGATCGACGAACATGATGGCGAAGCGGCGGCGGGCGATGATCTGTCACCTGTCGAACGCGCCATGCTGAAGAACATGCTGCATTTCGGCGAACGCCAGGCCGGCGATATCGGCGTGCCGCGCGCCGACATGGTGGTGTTTGATGTCGCCGCCGGTTTTCCGGCGCTGGTGGCGCTGTTCCGCGAGGCCGGGCACAGCCGCGTGCCGGTGTTCCGCGGCGACCGCGATCACATCATCGGCATGGCGCATATCAAGGACATCTACGCCCATATCGCAGAAAGTTTCGACGATGCGGTGTCATCGGCGAAATTTGCCGATCTGCCCGTTGAAACGCTGCTGCGCGAAGTCCTGTATGTGCCGCCCTCGATGCGCATCATCGATCTGCTGGCGCGGATGCGCGCCGGCCGCACCCATATGGCGATCATCGTCGACGAATATGGCGGCACCGATGGTCTGGTGACCATCGAGGACCTCGTCGAGGAAATCGTCGGCGATATCGAGGATGAGCATGACGAGGACGGCGATGCCCTGCTCCAGGCGATCAACGACCGGTTGTGGGAAGCCGATGCCCGGCTGCCGCTGGAGGATCTGGAGGCCGAACTCGGGGTGAGCTTTGCCGATGACGAGATTGGCGACGAAGTCGATACGCTGGGCGGCATGGTGTTCATGCTCGCCGGCCGCGTGCCGGCGCCGGGAGAGATCATCACCCATCCCAGCGGCTGGCGCTTCGAAGTCATCGATGGTGACCCGCGCATGGTGAAGCGCCTGCGCCTGCACGCCCCGGCGGAGCGGGCGGCGGCGTGAGCGAAGGCGGCGGCCTGGTTGCCGCCCTGATTGCTCGCGAGGGTCTGCCTGCCGCCTATGCCGATATTGTCGAGCGTGTCTGGGCGCCGCTGGCCACCGACTTGGCGCGCCGCCATGCCGCCGCCGGACGCCCGCTGCTGATCGGCATCAACGGCGCCCAGGGCAGCGGCAAATCGACGATGTGCGTGTTTCTGGAGGCGCTGCTGGCGGAGCGGCACGGGCTGAAGGTCGCCACCCTGTCGCTCGATGATCTGTATCTGACGCACGCCGATCGCGCCGCGCTGGCGGTCCGGGCGCATGCGTTGTTCGCCGCCCGCGGCGTCCCCGGCACCCATGACCTGGCATTGGCCGCGGCGAGCATCACGGCGCTACTGGCTGGCACCGGACCGGTCGCCATCCCGCGGTTCGACAAGGCGCGCGATGATCGCCGGCCCCGTGCCGAATGGCCGGTAGTGACGGCACCGCTCGACCTGCTACTGTTCGAAGGCTGGTGCATCGGGGCCACACCCGAGGCGGAATCGGCGCTGGCGACCCCGGTCAACGACCTTGAAGCCGGTGACGACCCCGAAAAAGCCTGGCGCCATACCGTCAACACCGCGCTTGGCTCCGGCTACGCCCGGCTGTTCGCCCGGCTCGATACCCTGATCATGCTCCGCGCACCCGGCTTTGCCCCGGTGGCGGCGTGGCGAAAGCAGCAGGAAGCGCGGCTGCGGCAGCGCGCCGGGCCGGCCGAAGGGATGGACGACGCAGCGCTGGATCGCTTCCTCCAGCACTATGAACGGCTGACACGCCACATGCTCCGCACCCTGCCGGCGCAGGCCGATGTCATCATCGATATGGATGCCGAACGGCGGATCACCGGGTGGCACGGCCTCACCGGCTGATGCCCAAAGCGGCGGCGGCCCCCCTGGCCACCGCCGCCAGGAAAAGCTATTTCAGGTGCTGCGCCAGATACTTGTTCATTTCGAACATGGTCACTTCATCCTTGCCGAAGATCTTTTTCAGATGCGCATCGGCAACGATCACCCGCTTGTCGGTGGCCTTTTGCAGGTTATGCTTCCGGATATAATCCCAGACCTTGCTGACAACTTCACCGCGCGACAGCATCCCGGCACCGACGATGGCGGCGAGGTCGGCCGACGGCGTCAGCGGCTTTTGCAGGGCATTGGGCTTCTTGGCGGCAGGCGTGGCTTCGTTTGCCATGTTTCTCCCCTCTTACGCGCACATGGGGCGGTACAACATGTCCGCCCCTTCTTGGCACTTCTGATGCTTAGCCGACTTCAGGCGTCACGCAACTGTCTCGATACCTCTTCGACCGAAGATTCAGCCGTTTCGAGGCTTTCCATATCCTGTTGCACACCCCGCAGGATGCGCGCGGCAAATTCCCGGTGCATCAGCCCGCGTTCATGCCCCGCCGCGCGGTCGGGCGCATAGGCCTCGATATCGGCCCGCGTGATGCTGCCCTTGGCGTCGAGCAGGCGCTCAACCGTATCCAGCCGCTCCTTGACGACAGCGACTTCGCCGGCCAGCGCCATGACGATGGACAGCAGACGATCGGTGGCCGGGTCATCGAAATATTTCGGCCGCGCCCCCTTGGCTCTGGCGCCGGCGCGGGCAATCCAGTCGACCTCGCTCATTCGGCCGCCTCACTCAGCGAGGCGCTGCGTTTCCAGGCGCCATAAGCATGCCAGACAGCGGCGCGGCCGAAATCCTCCGCCTCGCCTTCCACCGATCGCGGAAAGACGGTCTCATCCACGACTGCGCGTACCTTGGCTTCGAACTGGTCATCGGCAGTAAAGCCGGCGCCGGCCAATACACCATGCATGTCAAAGGCATGCATCGCCGACCAGAAGGGTTCGTTATTGTTGAAAGCATCCCAGTCGCGCATGAACTGTTCGAACAGCGGCATGTCCGATGTATATTGCGGCTGTTCGAGATGCAGCATCAACCCGCCATCGGCGAGCAGCCGGGCGCCTTCGTTGATGATCCGCGGCAGCGCCGTGCCGCTGGTTTCATGCAGGAACATCGTCGTCTGCACCCAGTCGAAATACCCATCGGGCCAGCGCGACAGGTCTTCGGCATTGGCCTGGACGAAGCGGATATTGTCCACCCCCAGCGACCGCGCCCGGGCATGGCCATAGCGCAGCACCGGCGCTGCCGTATCGATGGCGATCACTTCGGCTTCCGGAAACGCCTGGGCCAGCGGCACCCCGCTATGGCCGATGGTGGTGCCGATATCGAGGATGCGCTTCGGTTGCCAGCCGGGCCGGGTTTCCCTGGCCCATTTCGCCAGCGCCTGGCCGCCGCCGTCCGACAAGGCACCCATGCCCCCCCCGGTGGTGACAAAGATGCCGCAATCATAATTGGCGCCGGCCGACACATCACCGGGGCGTTCCTCGCCATGGTAGCTGCCGGGCATGCAATGGATATCGACGGCGCGTTGATAGCGCGGGATGGTGATCGCCGGATCAAGTTCCAGGCCATCGCCATTGCCGCTGGCCTGGCGGGCGCGTTCATCCAGGTCATCAAGCTGGCGCAATACGATAGAGCGGCCATTCTGCTGGCGCATTTCCATATTGTTGCGTTTGAGCGCTGACCAGAAGCGATGATAGGGATCGGCGTTCATCGCCCGGCGCACCTCGAAACGATCATCGGGTTCGCGCCCCTGTTCCGCACGGAATTTCGGCAGGGCGCGTTTTTCCCAGGCCAGCTTGTTGCCCGGACCCAGCGTGCCGGCGACGTGCTTGTTCAGATTGGCGAGGAAATTGAACCGCGCGCGCTCGTCATGCGTCGCCTTGGGAAATACGCCATGGGTGCCGACCATTGTGTAGGGCGGTGGAATATCGTCATGAATTGCCATTACCAAGCCTTTGTTACGCCGGTTACCGTTGGAACTACGTGAATAATAGGCAATTGCCGTCTAGCCTCATACCCTACGCCGCACCGCTTGACCGAATTCCGGCGCCAGGCCAGGTCAATGGCGCGGCAGGGAACATCCCGATGGCATTCACCCGCGCCGCTGTGACAGCGATTGTCGACGACGCACTGCGCTGCGACATTGCCGAACTGTTGTTGATTGGCACGCCGGCGACCAGCGTCGTCCAGCATATCATCTGGCGCGGCATCAATGCCAACACCGCCGCGGCCGAAGTCGCCCAAGCCGCGAACAGCCCCTATCTGCGCGGCGCCGATCGCCTGTGCGCGCAATTGCAAAAGCGCGATTGGCTGCTCGCCAATGCCGCGCGTCTGCACCGCCTGCGCCGCGATGGCGACAGCGTGCCGCGCTACCACCAGCTTGATGGCGAGATCTTTTTTGCTGATTTCTACTGTGCTAATCGCCCGGTGCTGGTCACCGGCCTTGTCGATAAATGGCCAGCGCGGCAAAATTGGTCTTTCGAAGGCCTGGCCCGCGATTTCGGCAGCATTGATGTCGATGTACAATGGCGGCGCGACGGCAACCCGCTGTATGAAATCCAGGCTGATGCTCATGTCGCGCGCCAGAATTTCGGCGCCATCATTCGCCGTATCCTCGATGACGGCCCGAGCAATGACTTTTACGTCACCGCCTTCAACAGCGGCCACAACAAGCAGGCGCTCGCCGCCCTGTGGCACGACATCGGCACCATCCCCGGCTGGCTGACGCCCGCCGAGGCGTGTGACGGCTTTTTCTGGATGGGGCCACAAGGCACGATCACCCCCTTCCACCACGATCTCGCCAACAATCTGATGGTGCAGATCGCCGGCCGCAAACGGGTCAAGCTGGTGGCGGCCGCCGAAACGCCGCGCATGCGCAACAGCCGCCATTGCTTCTCCGACTGGCAGGGCGATGACTTGGCCGCTGGTCCCGGCGATGCCGAGCGGCCGCCGGTACTCGAGGTCATCCTGGAACCCGGCGATGCCCTGTTCCTGCCTATCGGCTGGTGGCATCATGCCGAGGGATTGGCCCCGACCATCGGCATGTCGTTCATCAATTTCGCCTGCGATAATGATTTCTACAGCCACTACGTCAGCTTCGGGCCGCTTTAGGCCAAACCTCTGGAACATGATGATTTTGGCGGGATTCATCTTGCTCTAGATCAACCCGGACTTGTCGAGCCGATCGATTACTGCCGCCTGCACTCGTTTGAAATGGTCGCGATCAGGGGTGACAACAAGCCCGTCGGCGATCAGCGAATTCGCCGGCTGCACCTGGCCGGCATAGGTTTCCGCGAACAATTCCAGCCGCTGCCGTGAAAGATAGTTGGTCATCCCCGCCTTGCGGCGGGCGCGGCGCAATGCCGTAATATCGATGTCGCCAAAGGCCGTGAAGGTTTCGCCGCTGTTCGATTCGGCCAGTACATTGCCCTTCCAATCGATCAGCGCCGAATTCCCATCTGCCGAGGCCAGCGGCATTGCGGTGCCCGAGATGCCGGCAGTGTTGGCCGATATGACGAAGCACAGGTTTTCAAACGCCCGCGCCCGGCGGGCGATCTGTTTATGAGTGAGGTTGGGAGAACCGATTTCGGATGACGAATGCACGATCACTTCGGCCCCGCGCAACGCCAGGGCACGGGCGATTTCGGGGTAGAGTATCTCCTCCGATGCGATCGCCGCCAGCCGGCCGATGTCGGTTTCGGCAACCGGGAACACGCCGGCCTGGCCATAGATATCGAGATATTTCGACCAGACATCGTGCGGGGTCACCGCATACATCGAATTCAGCCGGCGATAGCGCAGCACCACATCACCCGAGGGCGCGACGATGAAGCTCGCCTGGAAATACAGGCCGGGAAAATGCTCGTCCGTCTCATAGGCATTCCCGGCAATGAACAGCCCCAGTCGCTGCGCCGCGGCCCCCAGCGCCGCATATTCCGGGCCATCCGCCGCAATCGCCGCCTTGTCGGCAAAATCCGGAATCGAGATGCGCCCCGGATAGGAGGTGAACAGATATTCGGGCAGCACCGCCAGCCGCAGCGGACTGCCACCATATTGTTCGATGAAGACCTTGGCCTGGAAAATCTGCGCCGCAACAGTTTCGATCTGCGCCAGCATCTGCGCCCGCGCCGCGGCGCGATCGGGCGCCGGTTCGACCGATTGCGCTGTCAATTGCATGGCAACGGCGGCATAAAGCGGCACGCCGGTCATGCCCGCACCCCGCCGAACTGCGGATAACGCCCCAGCGTCAGCGGCAGCAACGCCCCCAGCGCGAACAGGCCGATCGCCACCAGCATCATGGCATCATAACTGCCCGTCGCATCGCGCACCGCGCCATAGATCGCCGGCGAAATTGCCGAGCCAAGCCCGAACGGCATGTAGAGCAGGCCATAGATCTTGCCATAATGCGCCATGCCGAAATATTTGCCGGCCAGGAAAGCGATCAGGTCCGATTCCGCCCCGGCCGCAAAGCCGAGCAGCACCGCCCCGGCCAGCAGCGGAGTCAGCCCTGGCGCCGTGCCCATCATCAGCCAGCAGGCCAGCGCTGGCCCCAGCAGGATCGGCACGAGCACCGCCGGCGCCCAGAAGCGATCGAACAACAGCCCGGTGATCACCCGCCCGGCCAGGATGCCCAGCGCCATCACGCTCATCACCACCGCGCCCCTGGCTGGCGGCAGGCCGTGCAGCCCGGCAATCTGGATCATGTTGATGAACACCCCGCCATAAGCCAGCGCCACCACCGCGACCGAAAGCCAGATCACCCAGAACCGATAGTCGCGCAGCGCATCGCCCACTGTCACCCCGGTCAGATTGCCCGCCGCATCACTGATTCCGGCGGGGCGTTCGGCAACGCTGGGTTCACGGAACAGCCACAGCGCCAGTGGGGTCGCCAGCAGCAGCGGCAACAGCGCCAAGGTTGGGAAGGCACCGCGCCAGCCGCTGCCAATCAATTTGCCGGCAATAGCCGCCTGGGCAATCTGCGGCACTGCAATCCCGGCCAGCGAGGTGCCGAGCAGCATGATACCCAGCGCCAAGCCGCGATTCTTCACGAACCACATGTTGATCGCCCGGCTCCAGGTCACCGGCGTCGATCCGATGCCGATGATGCCGACCAGCGCCCACAGCCCATACCAGGCCGGCAAGGTTGGTGGCACAAGGGAGAACAGCGCAAAGCTCAGGCCGAAGGCGACCAGGGATCCGATTGCCACCGGCCTTACCCCCCATTTGTCGGCAGCGGCCCCATAGACTGGCGCCAGCAGCGACGCGACAATGCCAAAAACGGTGATGCCCAGGCTGATCTGCAAGAAGCTCCAGCCCAGTTCGGCATGCATGGGCCCGATGACGGCGGGCAGCACGTTGAACGGAATCGGCGAGGCACCGCAGCCGACGCCGATCATCGCGGCGAACAGGACCGGACCCCCTTTGCGGAATTCCGACATGTCAGGGTTTTCCCGCTGGGTGGTTGGCCAATGACATCGCCTTTAGTTCAAGCAAAAGCATGAGCAAAGCCCATGCTGTCGTCGGACGGGTTCGGCGGGGGAAGGCCCCGCCGCCCTGCCGGCTGCGCTTGCGCGAGTCTGTGGCGAAAGCGTCGCCACAGCCGCGCTGCGCCTAAAACCGCCGTTTCGCCCGCAATTGCCACGTCCGCGGCGGGTTGAGATAGTTGAAGTTCACCAGACTCGACTGGACAAATGCCTTGTCGAGGCAGTTTTCGCACTCCAGGCTCAGCGTCCAGTTTTCATCATCGGTACGCATCGTCAGCGCCGCGTTGACCTGCCAATAAGCCTCGGTCAACGACCCGGCGATGAAGGTGCCGCCAAAGGGGTTGGCCGGATAGACGGCGCCGCTGGGGGCGGTGATGCTGCCGCTGTAGATCGTGCCATTGGCCGTCCCCGTTTGCAGGCTCGACCGGTGCAGGGCGTTGATTGACGGCGTCAGGATGATCCCCGCCGCCGGGATCGGATAGTCATACGAACCACCAAAGGCGATGCTGAGTTCGGGGGTGCGCACCGGGCTGGCGATATTGCCATTGGCATCGATGATGCCGGCGGCGCAGTCAGGTGCATTGTTGGCACCCGCCCCCAGCGGAATCTTGTGCGCCGCCAACTGCGCCAGGCAGTCGATCTGCTGCTGGCGCACCGCCTTCACACCATATTTGTTCGGCAGCAGCGTGTCGCTGACGATATATTTGTCATTCTGGTAGCCGACATTGGCGTAGAGGCTGAGGCCCTTGACCGGCACCGCCGTCACTTCCAATTCGATGCCGCGGTTGCGGTAATTGGCGAAATTCTGGGTGATGAAGGTCGCGGCGCCCGAAACCGGGTCAACGAATGCCGATGGCGTCTGCAAATTCTTGGTATCCAGCCAGAAACCCGTCACATTGACGCGCAGCCGGCGGTCCAGAAATTCGGTCTTGGCACCCAGCTCATAGCTCCAGACGGTTTCGGGATCAAACGGCAACAGCGTGTTCGGTGCCGAACCACGGGCGTTCCAGCCCCCCGATTTGAAGCCGCGCGTCGCGCTGGCGAAGAACAGCATGTCGTCGTTAGGCTTGTAGTTGATGGCAAAGCGCGGCGTCCATTGCTTGGTGCGCTGCGTCGTCGGGATCGCCACCGTGCCGCTCGCCAGATTGACCAGCAGATTAGCAGTGTTGAGGCAGCTCGGCTTGGACGGCTGGCACGAGGCACGGTTATCGAAGATGCTGATCCGCTTCTTTTCGTCGGTGTAGCGGATGCCGGCGGTCAGCTTGATCTGATCGGTGATCGCATAATCACCCTGGAAATAGCCGGCCTTGGCATTGGCATTGTTGATCAGTGTGCGATCGGCAAGGATCGCTGGAAAGCCTGTCGGCCCCGGAATGCCGATGATCGGCCCCAGGTTGAGCACATCGGCAAAATCCGTGGTGTTATCCTCGTTGAAGTAGAAAAAGCCCGTCACATATTCCAGCCGGCCATCGAACAATTTGCCATTGGCCTTGATTTCCTGGGTGAACTGGCGGTGCTTGCCGTCGTTCAGAATGTCATAGCCGCCGGTCGGATAGGCCTTCACCGGAGTGATCGGCACCGAAACATTAGGCAGGCCGCGGCCATCGGCGAAATCCAGCAGATATTGCTGGCGCAGATCGATGAAGCCGGTGATGAAATTGATCGTCAGGTCATCGCCGCCCCATTCGATGTTCGACGTGTAAAGCTGGGTATCGACCTTGTTGCCCAGCGGATAATTGGCCTTGCGCCCGGTTACCCCCAGGGCAACGAACGGGCTGACGGTGCCGGCCGGATAGCTGCTGAGCAGGCCTGTCGAGGCGTAGCGGCCGTTGCACTTGCTCGGATTGTTCGGGTCACAGGTGAAATTGATCAGATTTTCGCCGTCGTTGCGCATATAGGCGGCGGCCAGGTTCCAGGTCAGGCGATCGGTGATCTTCAACTGCAAGGCGCCGCGCAGGCCGGCCATGTCGCTATCGTTCAACCGTTCGCCGGTGGTGACATTGTGCACATAGCCATTATCATTCTGATAATAGCCCGACAGCTTGAACTGCACGCCTTCGCTCAGTGGCAAATCGATCGATCCGCGCACCATCTTCTTCTGATAGGCGCCGTAAGCCGCCTCCAGATAACCGCCCAATTTGTCCGACGGCTTTTTCAGGATGACGTTGACGGCGCCGCCCGTCGTGTTGCGGCCGAACAAGGTGCCCTGTGGCCCGCGCAGCACCTCAATGCGGTCTATGTCGAAAAAAGCAAAATTATTGCCATTCTGCCGCGACATATAGACATCGTCGATATAGGTCCCGACGGGCGGATCAAACGTCGCGATGGTTTCGGTATTGCCCAGCCCGCGGATATAATAGGCGTTGGCCGATCCCAGGCCGGTGTTGTTCGATCCGAACAGATTGGGGACATATTGGATCAATTGCAGCGGCGTGCCGATACCGCGCGCCGACAGCAGTTCGGCCGAAAAGGCGCTGACAGCGATCGGCACATTCTGCACCGATTCGCGGCGGCGCTGCGCCGTCACAACGATATCGGGAACGCCGTCATCAGCAGCGGCGACCGCCTTGGCCGGTTCCGGGGCCGCCTGCGCCAGCAGCGGTGACACCGTGAAGATCGATGCCGCTAGCAAGGTCGCCCGCGTACCCTTTGGCAAATATGTCGCGATCATCGTCATCCCCCGTCTCCCAAAATCTCGTGTCGCCCC
>JANYCM010000118.1 GCA_025360285.1 Sphingomonadales bacterium | reverse complement strand
GGATATTTGGGCAGCACCATCTTCACCGTCAGCGCGCGATCCCACAGCCGGGCATGGTGGGCGCAGATATTCCGCACCACCGCCAGGTGGCGGAGGAACGAACAGAAGATGCGTTCATCGATACCAAAGGCCCGCGCCAGTGCTTGCCGATCGGCACTGGCGCGCAGGTTTTCGATCCATTTGGAAAGCTGCCCGAACGACAGAATGTCTGCCGCCATCCATACCGGTGGCAGCTTGGGCGCGGTGTATTTGCGCTTGTAATGAAGAATGAAGGTATCGCGGAACCGGTCAAACTCATCCTCGAAAGCCGTGAGGCCGCGCGCGAAGAATTGGGCATTGGCGTAAAGACCGGGATCGAGATAGCCGTGCGATCCATAGCGTATCGCCATTTGGTGCGCCCAGATACCGCGCACCGCGACCTCTACCCGTTCGATCGCGTCGATCATCAACAGGCGCAATTGTCGGTCGAAGATGTAGAGGTTCAGAACGTCTTCAAAACTCGCACCGGCCACAAAGCCATGCGCTTGCCCCGGCGCGGCCGGCGCCTCCAACGTCATCCAATAGGCGCGCAGCCGATAATAGGAGATGTAGCGCAGGAAGTGCGCCGCCCGCGCATGATCGGGCACAGCGAGGCCACGCGCTTCGAGCAGGGCAATCTGTGCCGGAATGTCGAGAGCGGGCTTGGCGAAGTTCATCGCTGAAGCCTGAAAACAATTAACCCGCCATGGTGCGCAGTACACGGGGTTAGCCGTGCCCGAGGCGTGGCGGGTCTTGTTGCCACATGAGATATGGCAGCAAATCCTACTTTGCAAGCCGCAAACACGGATTTCACGCCGCCAGCCCTTCGATCATCGCCTTTATCCGATCGGTCACGACCAGCAGATCGGCATCGATATCGGCGAGGGGACGCGGCGGTTCATAGACGTAGAAATGCCGGTTGAACGGGATTTCATAACCGACTTTCGTCTTGTCATCATCGACCCAGGCATCGGGCGCATGCGGCAGAACTTCGCGCTTGAAATAGGCGTTGATGTCCTCTGACAACGGAACATTCTCGGTGTCCCGCTTCGACGCATCGGGCTGCTTCTGGCCCTTGGCCTTGCCGCGCAGGCCCAGCACTGGCTTGCCGCGTTCATCTAGCAGCGGCCGCTCAACCGTGATGGTGCGATAACCGAAATCGCTGTTGGAAAAGAGTCGCGACAGCGGCGCCAGCTTAACCTTGCCGCCGGCCGGCGGGGCAGGCGGCGCCTGGCCGGTGCGGACGACGTCGCGCGCGGCTTCCTTGCCTTCGGCATCGAACACGGTGGCCAGTTGCGCTTCGGCACATTTGCCGAACAATCGGGTAACCGTGGCGATCTGGTCGTCGCTCATCTGGCGGCGCTTGGAGCCCAGCGATTTGCGCATCTTCACCCAGAACGACGAGGCATCGATAAGCTGGACCTTGCCCTTGCGCGCCGCCGGCTTGCGGTTCGACACGACCCAAACATAGGTGGCGATTCCGGTGTTGTAGAACATGTCCGTCGGCAGCGCGACGATGGCTTCGAGCAGGTCATTTTCGAGTACATAGCGGCGGATTTCGCTTTCGCCGCTGCCTGCCCCGCCGGTGAACAATGGCGAGCCATTGAGCACGATGCCGAAGCGGCAGCCGCCTTCGGACGGCTTCTGCATCCGCGCGATCAGGTGCATCAGGAACAGCAGCGAACCGTCCGACACGCGCGGCAGGCCAGGGCCGAACCGTCCGTTGAAACCGCGCTCGACATGTTCCTTGCGGACGGTGCTTTCGACCTTCTTCCATTCAACGCCGAATGGCGGATTGGACAGCATGTAATCGAACCGCCGCGTCGGGTGGCCATCGTCCGAAAGCGTGTTGCCGAGGACGACATTGCCAACGTCCTGGCCCTTGATCAGCATGTCGGCTTTGCAGATGGCGTAGGATTCGGGATTGAGCTCCTGGCCGAGCATCGTCAGCCGCGCCTTGGGGTTGTGTTCGGCGAGATATTCGCCAGCCACTGACAGCATGCCGCCGGTGCCGGCGGTGGGGTCATAGATCGTCCGCACGATGCCATCTTTGGTCAGCACCTCGTCATCCTCGACGAACAGCAAATTGACCATCAACCGGATGACTTCGCGCGGCGTGAAATGCTCGCCCGCGGTCTCAT
>JANYCM010000107.1 GCA_025360285.1 Sphingomonadales bacterium | reverse complement strand
TAGCAACTGGTCTGGAACGGCGCGTCGGTGCGGATTTTCGCCACCGCAATTTCGGGCAAAACCGTGAAATTTGAAAAGGTTGAGCAGCCCATATAATGGTGCAGCATCGCGCCCTTGTAGCTGAAGCGGCTGGTGCCATCGGGCATCAGGCCCTTGCCTTGCGTGGTGCGGATGGCGGTGCACAAATTGGTCTTGCCGGACAGGCAGGATTTGCACTGGCGGCATTCGGGTGTGTACAGCGGGATGACATGGTCACCGACGACAACGCTGGTTACACCAGGACCAATTTCTCTAACGATTCCAGCACCTTCGTGGCCGAGGATCGAAGGAAACAGGCCTTCGGAATCCAGCCCGTCGAGCGTATAGGCATCGGTATGGCAGATACCTGTCGCCATGATTTCGACCAGAACTTCGCCGGCGCGCGGGCCATCCAGATCAACTTCGACGATCTCCAGCGGCGTTTTCGGCGCGAAAGCAACGGCGGCACGGGTTTTCATTGGCAAGGGCCTTTTCGAGATGTTCCCGCTTCCCTAGCCAAGCTGCGCGCCGGATTGAACAGCAATCCTGCGATAGGGTCATGATATAACCGTATAGGTGACAAATGTCAAGCGGTTAATGCCTCTGACGCGAGCCGCCGGCGGCGGCGCTTGCTTTTTGCCCTGGTTCGGCGCATTGGCCGCTGGCGCGAAGGTGCCTGCAAGCGATCCGCGGTGCTTCGGCCCCCTCTTCGACCGAACGGTCCAACAAGCATTTTGCCGGACTGTTTCCGGCGAGATTTAATGAACGTAAAGGTACTGACATGGCCACTGGCACAGTCAAATTTTTCAATGCCACCAAGGGTTACGGCTTCATCGCCCCGGATGGCGCTTCCAAGGACGTTTTCGTCCATATTTCGGCCGTTGAACGCGCCGGTCTTTCGGATCTCGCCGAAGGTGCCAAGGTTCAGTTCGACCTGGAAAATGATCGCCAGGGTCGTGCCTCGGCTGTCAATCTTTCAATGGCTTAAGACGCGCTTATGCCGAAAGAAGAGGTTATCAAGATCGAGGGTGTGATCGCCGAGATCCTGCCCGATGGCCGCTTTCGCGTGCGGCTGGAAAATGAACATGAAATCATCGCCTATACGGCCGGAAAGATGCGCAAAAACCGCATCCGTTCCATCGTCGGCGACCGTGTTCATGTCGAAATGACTCCCTATGACCTCGACAAGGGGCGTATCGTTTTCCGCGAAAAAACGGCGCCCATGCCGATGAATCAACGCCGGTTTTTCCGGCGTTGACGGCCTGACAGGGCGGGTAAAACCGCCCTGTTTCGGGTATTTTGCCGGGGATTCCGGGGTGTGCCACCGGCTCTGGACCGGGCGCGCGGGTAGTCTGGCGGGCGAATCGCCGGCTGTGGCGGGTTCGACGCCGGGTGCGGGTTGCCGGATTTCGGTATCGAATATTTGATTTTGTCTTCTGTGGGAGACAGCGGCTGTGGGAGACAGCGGCGTGGCGTTGCGATGGCGGCGCCTTCGTTAAGGTTAACGCGTCCCCTACAGCTCCCCCCTCCTACAGCCCCAAAGCCCCCGGATTGAGAATATCCTGCGGGTCCAGCGCGGCCTTGATCGCCCGCAGCAGCATGACGCTTGCCGGGTTGCGGCCGTCCAGATACGGATAGACCTTGCCGATCTGGAAATGTACCCCGCCATGGCGGTGCATCAGCGCGATGACATCATGCTTCATGCGTTCGACTTCGCTGCGGGTGCCGGCATTGGCCGGATATTCGGGCAGGCCGGCCAGATGATCGGCGGGCACCATGCGATCATGGAAAATACTGCGCGCATCGGGCCAGTAAAAGGTCGGTTCGTACAAGAACGCCGCGGCACCGACGGTCATGAACATGCCGCCGGCGGTGATCTGATGCGCGTCCATGACCGCGCGGTTGGCGGCCCAATAATCCATCAGATCGGCGTGGAACGCCGCCACCCGGTCGTGCGGCAACAGCGTGTGCATCGGCACCCAGCGTTCGCCCTTGGGGCCGAGCGTGTTGATCAGCGGCGCAAACGGCATGCCGCGCACGACTGTGGGCACGGTATTGGCGATTTCTTCGCCGTGCAGCGCGCCCAGCCGCCGGATGACGTTGATCCGGGCGCGGGCTTCGGCGGCATCGCTGCCATCGGCGAGGAAATGCACCGCATAAGTTGCCGCCTTCAGGTCGCGGTCGCCGGCCATCGCCATGCGCGCCAGGCTTTTGACGCCGCTGGCGATCGAGGTCGCCGATTTCATGACACTGGCGGCGATTTCGGCCTTGGCGCCGACGCCCGCCTGGCGGCCCAATTGCCCCTGCTGCAAGGTCGCATCGAGGCCGAAGTTTTCGTCCGTAACATCTTCCAGCGCGATGGCGCGCATCGCGGCGTGCATGGCATCGAAGCTGGCAAAGCTGAAGCTCGCCGCCTCAAAAGCCTCGCGCCGCCGCACCAGTTTCAATGTGATGCGCGCCTTGACACCGAGCGCGCCGCAATCACCGGTGAACAGCCCGGCAAGATCGGGGCCGAAGTGCCGGAAAAA
>JANYCM010000099.1 GCA_025360285.1 Sphingomonadales bacterium | reverse complement strand
CCTTGGGCAGGAAGGTCATGGTTTCCGACATGCAGTAGACGCAGCGAAAGTCGCAGCGATCGGTGACGGAGACGCGCAGATAGGTGATGGCACGGCCGAAGGGATCGACCAGTGGTTGGCCCGGCGGCGGCGCGGTTGCCTGGAGGGGGAAAGCCATCATAATGGCGGGCAACGTGGCGATGCCGGGTGGGGAAGTCCACCCCCTGCCGCTCGCCCATGCCGCCTGGCGCCTTATGTGGTTGCCATATCCATGAAATTTCGAGATTGTTTCACAAATTTTAAATCATACTTTACATCGAGATCGTCACCCTGAAGGATCCTTGATGACAGCGAGCGGCACCGAACCGGTGCTTATCATCTCACCCCGCTATGCCGATGATGTGGCGGCGGCGGTGGCGGCAGCGGGCATGGTCGCCCGTGTCGAGCGCCGCGCCGAACAGGCGGCGCAGCGCTTTGCTGCCGAGCCCGCACGTGTCGTCGTCGTCGATGCTCGCGGGGCATTGCCGCAAGGCATGGCGGTGGCCAAGGCGCTGGGTGTACTTGTCGAGGCGCGGCGCGGCGCCATGCTGGTGCTTTTGTCGCGCGTCGATGCGTCGGCGGCACGATCGGCGCATGATGCCGGCGCGACCAGCGTGCTGGTCAGCCCGTTCGGTGCCGAGGCCTTTGGCGACGCCCTGCGCCTGACATCGCTCAACGCCCGGCGTCTCGCCGAAGCCGCGACCGATGTGCATGGCGGCGAGGACGAATTGGCCGTTAGCGCCCGCGGCCATGACCAGTTGACCGGCCTGGCGACCGGCGACCGGTTGCAATCCTGGATCGCCATGTTGCTGGCGGCCGCCGATCCGCCGCAGACGGTTTATGTGCTGGCCATTGGTGTCGGGCGGTTCGCGCCGATCAATGCTGCCTATGGCCGCGCCATCGCCGATCGCGTGTTGGTCGCCGTCGCCGAACGTCTGGGCCAGATCATTGATCGGCGCGGTCCGGGCCGGCCGTCGGAAGCGCGGCTGCTGGCGCGGCTCGGTGGTGCGGAATTTGCCGTTGCCATCGCCGGGCCGGTGGCGATGCCCGATGCTCGCCGCCTTGCCGACATTATGGCGCGCGCTTTCGACGTGCCGTTTTCGGTCGAAGGCCATGTCATTCATCTGTCAGGGCGTATCGGCATTGCTGCCGGCCAGCAGAGGCCGAGCGAATCGGCGGAGGATTCGGCGGCCGCGCTGATCCGCTGGGCCAATGCCGCGCTGGCATCGGCGCGCGAAGGTGACGCCGGGCGGATTGACGTGTTCGAGCCCGATCCTGCCGGCGACCCGCTGACCCGCCGCGCCAACCTGCAATCCGATTTGCACCGGGCGATCGAACATGATGACATTGTCCTGCTGTTTCAGCCGCAGCTGTCGCTGGCCAGCGGCCGGCTATCCGGTGTGGAGGCGCTGGCGCGCTGGGAACACCCTGAACTGGGGCTTTTACCCGCGGAAACCCTGCTGGCGACCGCGACTTCGGCCGAACTCGCCATTCGTCTCGGGCGCTTGATCCGCGCCCGTGCCATGGCCATCGCGGTGGCGTGGACCGGGCCGCTGGTGGCGCTGAAATTGTCGCTCAATGTTACAGCGGCCGATCTCGCCGATCCGGGCTTTGCACAGGCGCTCGAATCGGCATTGGAAGATTCCGGCCTGGCGCGGGAGCGGTTGGTGCTGGAGGTTACCGAGGGCGCGCTGATCGACGATATGCATGGTGCTGTCCACCTGCTGGAAGGTTTGCGGCGGACGGGGATCACCGTGGCGCTTGATGATTTTGGCACGGGCTATTCGTCACTGGCTTGGATGGCGCGGCTGCCGATTGATGCGATCAAGCTCGATCGGTCGTTTTCGCTGGGGCTGACGTCGTCGCCGCGCGAACGGCTGGTGGTCGAAACCGTCGTGCGTTTGTCGAAACAGCTCGGCCTTGGCGTGATCGCCGAAGGTATTGAAACCGATCCACAACTGGTGGCGGCGCGCCGGGCTGGCTGTGATGCGGTGCAGGGTTATCATGTCGCGCCACCGCTGCGTGCGGCTCGGCTGGAAGGCTTTTGTCGGGACTGGCCGGGCGTCGGCGAGACGGCGTGACTCAACCGCCCGTGTGGAAATGCGCGTGAATCGCTTCGGCCATGGCGTGCGAAATTCCGGGCGCTTTTTCAAGGTCTTCCAGTGTGGCACCGCGCACTGCACGTGACGTGCCGAAGTGCATCAGCAGCGCCTTTTTGCGCGCCGGCCCAATGCCCGGCACATCATCGAGCGGGTTGGCCGCGATAGCCTTGCTGCGTTTGGCGCGGTGGGCGCCGATGGCAAAGCGATGCGCTTCGTCGCGCAGCCGCTGCAGGAAGAACAACACCGGGGCATTGGGCGGCAGGTGCAGTTCACGTCCGGAGGGCAGGTGAAATGTCTCGCGCCCGGCATCACGGTCGAACCCCTTGGAAACGCCGATGACGCAGACATTATCGACCCCCAGTTCCGCAAGGGCTTCATTTACCGCCGATAATTGCCCGCGGCCGCCATCGATGAGCACCAGATCCGGCCATTCGCCGGCGCTGCGGTCTGGGCCAGCCTCGCGCATGCGATCGGGATTCTCTTTCTCAAGCCGGGCAAAGCGGCGCAACAGCATGGCTTTCATCATGGCGAAATCGTCACCCGGCGTGATGCTGGCATCCTTCATATTGAACTTGCGATACTGGTTCTTCAGGAAGCCGTCGGGCCCGGCGACTATCATCGCGCCCAGGGCATTGGTGCCCATGATATGGCTGTTGTCATAAACTTCGATGCGCTGCGGCGGCGCCTCGAGATCGAACAGATCAGCCAATTCGATCAACAGCTTGCCTTGCGTTGTCGCCTCGGCCATGCGGCGGTCCAGCGCCTCGGCGGCGTTGCGGCTGGCCTGCTCCACCAGGCGCCGGCTGGGGCCGCGCTGCGGGGCCTTCACGCCGACCCGGTGCCCCGCCTTGGCCGACAGCGCGTCGGCGAGCAGCGGCGCTTCGGCGAGGGCGCGATCGAGCAGCACTTCGCGAGGCGGCGGCAATTCTTCATAGAGTTGCCCAAGGAAGGCCATCAGCACCTCATCCTCGGCGACACCGTCGGTATGCGCCGGGAAAAAGGCCCGGTGGCCCCAGTTCTGGCCGCCACGGATGAAGAAGACTTGCAGGCACATGGTGCCGGATTTTGCCGCCAGCGCGATGATGTCGGCGTCGCTGGCGCTGCCTTCGGCGTTGATCGCCTGGCTGCCCTGGATGAAGGTCAGCGCCTTCAGCCTGTCGCGCAATACGGCTGCAAGTTCAAAGTCTTGCGCTTCAGCAGCAGCCGTCATGGCGGTGCCGAGTTTCTTCTGGGCTTCCTGGGTGCGGCCCGACAGAAACGCCTTGGCGTCGGCAACCAGTTCGGCATAGGCGGCGGTGCCGATGCGGCCGGTGCAGGGGGCCGAGCAGCGCTTGATCTGGTGGAGCAGGCAGGGCCGGGTGCGGTTGGCAAAAAAGCTGTCGGTACAAGACCTTAGCAGGAAGACTTTTTGCAGCGCATTGAGCGTGGTGTTGACGGCGCCGGCGCTGGCGAACGGGCCATAATAGCTGCCCTTGCCGATCCGGGCGCCGCGATGTTTGGAAATGCGTGCAAAATCATGGTCTTCGCGCAGGAAAATGAAGGGGAAGCTCTTGTCGTCACGCAGCAGCACATTGTATGGCGGGCGATAGCGCTTGATCAGCTGCGCCTCCAGCAGCAACGCCTCGGCTTCGGAATTGGTCGTCACGATCGTCATGTCGCGCGTCTGCGCCACCATGCGCTGCAAACGGCGGGACAGGCGGGCCACCTGGGTATAATTGGTAACCCGTTGTTTTAACGCCCTTGCCTTGCCGATATACAGCACTGCGCCGGCCGCATCGGTCATCCGGTACACGCCCGGCCGCGCCGGCAGGGTGCGCAAAACGTTGCGGATGGCGGCGACACCGCGGTCCAGATCGGGCGTGTCGCTGCCCTGCACGGTGAAGGTCGCCGTGTCTTCGGCGAAGCGGTCGATGATCGGCGGTGTGGCCATGGCGGCGATGTAGTTAGCTGTAGGACGAAGGGCAAATGCGGGTTTGGCGGGCGCGCGGCAGGTCGCGGCGGGTATGCCGGCCGGTCGGCGCGGTAGTGCGGCCGGGTTTTTCGGGCGAGTCCGCCGGGCGTGGCGGGCGAATCGCCGGAAATGCAGGCAATAGCCCCCCTGCGGCACCGCCGGCCTTGTCGCTGTCCGCCCCGACGGCTAACCCCGACCTGCAATGACCACCCCCCGTAATCAGACCGCAATCGTCACCGGCGGCGCCAAACGCATCGGCGGTGCCATCGTCCGGGGGCTGGCTGCCGATGGCTGGCATGTCGTCATCCATTGTCACCAGTCGCGTGATGACGCCGAAGCGCTGGCGGCCGACATCGGCAATGCCCGCGTTGTCGCCGCCGATCTCGCCGATCCCGCCGCCGCCGCCGCCATCATCGCCGCCGCGGCCGGGGCACCGCCGCTCGGCCTGCTGGTCAATTCGGCGTCGCGCTTCGATTATGACCGGATCGAGGATTTCACCGCCGCCGGCTTCGATGCCCATATGGCGGTCAACCTCCGCGCCCCGGCGCTGCTCACCCAGGCCTTTGCCGCCGCGCTGCCGCCCTCCGATACACCGGCGCTGGTCGTCAATCTGCTCGATGCCAAGCTCGAAGCGCTCAACCCGGATTATTTCACCTATACCCTGTCGAAGATCGGCCTCGCCGGGCTGACCGAGTTGGTGGCACGCTCCTATGCGCCGCGGTTGCGCTGCGCCGGCATCGCCCCGGCGGTGACGCTGGTCAGCGGGCCGCAGAGTCGCGAGAATTTTGAGGCGGTCCACGGCCTTAACCCGCTGCGGCGTGGTGTCGCAGTTGATGAGATTGTCGCGGCGTTGCGCTTCATCATTGCCACGCCGACCTTCAACGCCCAGACGATCACCCTGGATGGTGGCCAGCGCCTGTTGGGGCTGCCGCGTGATGTCGCGTATATGGTGGATAAATGATCGACGAACTGAGCCGCAACCCGGTGCTTGACGGGCTGGTGCCGGCCACATTGGCCCCCCGCCACCGCAAGATCATCCTCGAAGATTTCGATGTGCCCGTCGATATCGGCTTCCATGATTTCGAAATCGGCACGCCGCAGCGGCTGCGCGTCAATATCGAGGTGTGGCTCGCCGCCGAGCATTTCCCGCGCTGCGATACCGTCGCCGAAGCCTGGGATTATGATGTGCTGCGCACTTCGGTGCTGGCGCTGGCCACCGCGCGCAGGTTCAATCTGCAGGAAACGCTGGCCCATGAGATTTTCGATCTGGTGGCGGCGCGGCAGGGTGTGGTGGCGGTGCGGGTATCGACGCGCAAGCCCGATATTTACCCGGATTGCGCCGCCGTGGGCGTGGAATTGAGCAGTTTTTAGGGGGTATGCTTCTACCCCGTCATCCCAGCGTCTGCTGGGACCCCGTTTTTCTCTGCGCCGCCGGGACGGTTCCTCGCGGCACAGAGAAAAACGGGGTCCCAGCAGACGCTGGGATGACGGCAGTTCGCCCCCCTAACGCACCCGTCCGCACGGCCCCAGCGTTGCCAGCGCGGCGCGCCAATCGGCGGCCAGCGCCTTGTCATTGCCGCCCGCCGCCGCCGGCAAGCTGGCAGGCAGGAAGCACGCCAGCCGATACCAGAGCAGCGTCTCGGGTTTCACGCTTTCGGCTGAATCATCAATGACATCGCCGCGCGCCACGGTTACGCGTTTGGGTTCGCCCGGCCGGGTGGTGACGATCAGCGCCAGCGGGTGATTGTCGGTGGCGGCGAGGAAGAATTGCGCCTCGCTTTCGCCCTTCACCGTGCCATCGGCGCGAAAACCGTTGGTGACGCCGCTGACCATCGGCACCTGGCCCGATCGTGCTTCGACGGCGATGGCGCGGACGCGGGCCTCCAGGGCGCTGTCCCAGGCCTGCTGTGCCTGCGGCGTCACCAGCCGGGTCTTGCCGGCGGCATCGGGCGGCGACAGCCAGGCGAGCACAACCATGCCCTTGGGCCTGGGCGGCTTGCCCCGCGCATCGAGGGGGGCATCCCATAGCCAGGTCAGGGTGGCCGGCACCGGGGCGCCGGCCACCAGTGCGCCATCGACGGCGGCGGTGATCAGCAGCCGTGCCTGGCCGGCAGCGAGGCCGGGGCTGTCCCTGGCGGCGATATTTTCGCTGCGGGTGATGCTGGCCTTGACGATCACCGGCGCCGCCAGTGTCAGATCGGCGATATCGGCATAGCCGGGGGCGGCGCTGGCGGCACTGGCCGGGACGGTGGCCACCGCGAGCGCCAGCGCCACCTTCATTGCCGACAAATGCGCAAAACCATGAAACATCATGGCCAGCCTTTTGCGCGCAACTGCCGGGAATTGAAACAGTCATCCGGCGGCGGCACCAGGCCCCGCTACCTCAATTCCGCCATTTTCTGTCAGGCGGCCCTGACAAAGCGGTTGCGGTGCGCCGCCAGATGCGGTTACACAAAGCGGCAAGAGGGACATCGACGGGCGGAGGGAGACATTGCCCCCGGTGTTTCAGGTATTTTTTGATATCGAGGGAGTTCCGCAAGCCTATGGCTTACGCTGATCAGGGGATGAGCAGAAATCGGATGATCTCGCTCGGCGTGGTGGCATTGCTGCACGTCTTTCTGGGATACGCCTTCATCACCGGCCTTGCGCTGAAAGCCGTCAAGGCAATCGTGCAGCCGCTGGAAACCGTCAATGTGAAGGAAGAAAAGCCGCCACCCGAGGAACCGCCGCCGCCGCCGCCCAAGGACATTGAAATTCCGCCGTTCGTGCCGCCGCCGGAAGTGTCGATCGCGTCGGACCCGCAGCCGACGATCACCGTGCAGCAGGCGCAGCCGCAACCGGAACCGCCGCGTTACGTGGCGCCACCTGCCCCGCCGGCCCCGCCGAGCGTGGCGCCGACGGCCGCCGTGGGCAACGCGCGCACCAACGTGTTTTCGGACGATGATTTTCCCGATGCGTCGCGCCGTGCCGAAGAATCCGGCGTCACCCGCGTTACCTATGTCATCGGCACCGATGGCAAGGTTGAAAGTTGCAGCGTTGTGCAATCGAGCGGCTTTCCGCGGCTTGACGATGCGACGTGCAAGATCATTCAGCGCCGGTATCGTTTCAAGCCGGCGACCCAGAATGGTCAGCCGGTGAAGGAAACCAAGACCCAGCCGGTGCGCTGGCAGTTGAAGAATTGATGTGATCGCCGCCCGGGGGCCATCGGCGCCCGGGTGGACGAAAGCGTTGCGGACCAAAACCAGAATCTAACGAAAAATCGAGGGAAAACATCATGGAAACCGTTGCAGTCGAAAACCCCTATGGCCTGATGGCCGCGCTCCAGCAGGGTGGTATCATCGCCCAGTCGGTGTTCGGTATCCTGGTGTTCATGTCGCTCGTTTCCTGGTTCATCATCATCACCAAATATCTTGACCAGAAAAAGGTGCTGACCGAAGCCAAGGACCTGGAAAAGAAGTTCTGGACCGCGCCCGATCTGAAGACCGGCGCTGCCAAGCTCGACAAGAATTCGCCGTTCCGCCAGATCGTCGATGACGGCCTGCGCGCTTCGGACCATCATGAAGGTCGCCTGACCGACAAGATCGACCAGCATGAATGGGTGACGATGGCGCTCAACCGTTCGAACGCCGGCGTTTCGTCCAAGCTGCAGGGCGGCCTGTCCTTCCTCGCCTCGGTCGGTTCGACTTCGCCGTTCATCGGTCTATTCGGTACCGTCGTCGGTATTTACCGCGCCCTGATCAACATCGGCCTTGCCGGCCAGGCCTCGATCGACAAGGTCGCCGGTCCGGTGGGTGAAGCCTTGATCATGACCGCGCTGGGTCTTGCCGTCGCTGTGCCCGCCGTGCTCGGCTACAACTGGCTGATCCGCCGCAACAAGGACGTCACCGAGCGGTTGAACAACTTCTCGTCCGATGTGCATGGCGCGCTGGTGTCGGGTGCCCGTGTCGCGGTGCCGATGACCGCCGCACCGGTCGCCCCCAAGCCTGTTGCACGTTGATCAACGGCAACCGGCCAGGAAAGGCGTCTGACTCATGTCGATGAACATCGGATCGCCGAACGAGGACGGTAGCGAAAGCCCGATGACCGAGATCAACACGACGCCGCTTGTCGACGTCATGCTGGTGCTGCTCATCATCTTTCTGATCACCGTCCCCGTCGTTATCCAGACCGTGCCGCTGAAACTGCCGGTGGTGACCAATTTGCCGACAACGACCAAGCCTGAAAATGTGCTGCTTTCGGTGGATGCCAATTGCGACACCTATTGGGGCCAGCAGAAGATCGAATCCAAGCAGGAACTGCTCGATCGCGGCGTGAAGGCGTTGAAGGACGAAATTGCCCGGCAGGAAAAGGCCGGCGGCAAGATCGAACTGCCGGAAGTGCATATCCGCGGTGATGCCCAGATGGAATATCGCTGCGTTGGCGGGGTGATCTTCACCATGCAACGCGCCGGTTTCCTGAAGATCGGCTTCATTTCGGAACCGGTGCCAGGGCAGGTAACGCGATAATCAGCTTTGGCGGAGCAGCCGTGGCTGCCCCGCCGGGGTTCAGACTTCAGGAGTAGTTTCTAATGGCAATGGCAGTTGGCGGCGGCGAAGAGGGCGCGCCGATGATGGACATGAACACGACGCCGCTGATCGACGTCATGCTCGTGCTGCTCATCATGTTCATCATCACCATCCCGGTGCAGACCCATGCGGTGAAGCTCGATCTGCCGCCGCCCAATCCGCACCCCAGCGATGTGAAGCCGGATTTCAACCAGATCGACATCGATTTCCTCTCCAACATCTATTGGAACAAGCAGGAAGTCGATCTGGGCACGCTGAAGGGCTATCTTGGCCAGGCGGCGAAAATGCCGACCCAGCCAGAACTGCGGCTGCGCCCGGAACCCCAGGCGAAATATGAAATTGTCGACAAGGTGATGGCCGAGGCCCAGCAGGCCGGCATAACCAAGATGGGCTTTGTCGGGAATGAAGCCTACGCCAATTGAGGCTTTGCCTTGGCGGAACGAAAGGGGCGGGCCGCAAGGTCCGCCCTTTTTGGTTGGGGTGATATTGTTGACAGCGAAGAGCCGGCGGGGGATCACGCTGCGACGTGCGCCCGTAGCTCAGTTGGATAGAGCGCGGGACTTCTAATCCTGAGGCCGCAGGTTCGAATCCTGCCGGGCGCACCATGTTTTGACGTTGATCATTAGGGCACCAGCCATTCGCCGTGCCAGCCATTTTCGTCGCACCGGAACCGCGCCCGGCGATGGCCGGTCTGGGCAAGGTGCAGCCAATCGATGGCTGTGAGGGTGATGACCAGCACGGCGAAATTCGGCCGCGCCGCGGTGAGTTCGGCCTCGCTGGGTTTGCGGCCCTCGACCGCCGGCGGCAGTCCGCTGCCCGGCACCGGCAACGGCGATCCGGGGGCGGCGACGGCCAGATAGCAGCGCCGGGCGAAGGGTGTCGCCTGTGCCCAGGCGGTGTCGGCGAGGGCGGGGTCGATCCGCGCGGTGCCGGACAGGCGCAGCTGGATGGCGGCGCCGGGGTGATAGGCCAGCACCTGGACGGCGCCATCCGCCAGCGCACTGACCTTGGGGGACCGGGCATCGGTGTGGAAGCGCAGGGTGGCGGCGGCGCGATCGGCGGCGCGCAGCACCATGACGCGCGCCGCCGGCGTGCCATCGGCGGCGACGCTGGCCACCACCGGGGTGTGGACCGGGCTGTGGCGGTCGCCAGCGCCGCGCACAAGCAATTGCCAGGCACCATCGAATGCGGCGCGAAGTTGGTCATCCATGCCGGCATTCCTGGCGGCGGCGCGCGGCGCGGTCAATCCGCCAGGCTGAACAGCGCCTCCACCGGGCAGTCGAGCGCCCGCGCCAGCTTCAGCGCCAGGGTGGTGGAAGGCACGAAAATATGGTTTTCGACGGTGTTGATGGTCTTGCGGCTGACCCCGACCTGTTCGGCAAGCTCCGCCTGCGTCCAGCCGCGGGCGGTGCGGGCGGCCTTCAGCCGGCACAGCAGCTCAGTCATCGGCGAGCGACTCGCGCTCGCGCTTGCCGAACTGGAACAACGCCGTGGCCACGGTGGCGGTCATGATAAGGCGGATGGCTTCACCCGCAGTCAGCGGCGACAACAGGTTGAAAAGATAGAGGCCGAGCCCGGCAAACACCGCCGCCCAGAAGCCCGCCGCCATGGCGTGCTGGCGGTTGGCGCGGGTCGATTCGTCATTCATCAGCCCGCGCACGCTGCGGCTGCGGCCGAGGCCACCGCCGATTGCCAGCATCGTTACCAGCACCGCTGCCCAGATCACCCAGGCCACCAGATGGAATATCTGCGGCCGGGTGCTGCCATCCTCGACGTTTATGCTGGTGGCCATGCTCGCCATGAACAGCACGGCGGACACGGTCGAAACCCGCGCCCGCCGCCGGGTCAAATGGTCGGCGAGGGCGATATCGTCGGAATCGGTCATGTGCGCGGCCTTTTTTGTAACCCAAGGGTTACAAAGTAACGCCAAGGTTACATGAAGGCAAGCGGTTTTTGCGGCATCAGGCGAACGCCACCGATTTGCCCGGCGTCGTTAGCCGGCGCAGCACATAGACCCCGCCCATGCTGCCGAAATTGATGCGCATGTCGTCGTCGCAATAGACGACGTCGGAATGCAGCTTCATCGGCTTGAGGTCGGATCGCAGCGGGTGGTCGGCATCGAGGCCGAACTGCGCCCGCACCTCGGCGTCGGACACGCCGGCCGGCGGGCGCAGCTCGGCGGCGTAAAAGTCCACGGTGTAGCGCTGCGGCGTCGCCGCATCGATGACATAGCGGCCCCAGACGATCAGTTCGGCGGGGTGGGCGCCATCCGGTGTCGCGATGCTCATCACATTGTTGTAATTGGCGCCGTCAGCGCTGATTTCCTGGTCGATATCGGTGACCAGCATGCCGACGGCCGGAAATTTGTTGAAGCTTTGCAGGTTCATCGTCGTGGCGTGGCGCGTCGGCTTGCCGGCGGTGTGGCGCGGCCCGAATTGCGAATAAAGCGAGCGCCACGGCGAGGCGACGAAGCCCGGCGTCGCATAGGGGCTGGGGGTCGGCGTCAGCGGCGTCAGTTGGGCAATGGCGGCGTGGATGCGGGCGAAATTGGCGTCGTTATAAGTGCCATCGGGCTCGGCAGCGGCGATGGCGGACAAAAGTTCGGCCTTGACGGGGGCAATCATGCGGATGGCGCCTTTACTGGTTTAAGCGGCCAGCCTCGCCGCGGGTCGAGCGGGCGACAAGCCGCCGCCGGCCACTATCCACACGATGGACAGTGTTTTTCACGACGACACGCCGGCATGCTCACGGCGCCGCATCGGCCTTGGCAAAGAAGATCGTCACCTTCATGCCCGCGCCCGGCGATGATTCGACCGAAACCTGCGCCCGGGCATTCTGTTTCAGCGAATTGACGATCAGATTGCCCAATTTACCTTTGCGCGGCCATTCATCGCCGTCGGGCAGGCCATTGCCATCATCGGCGACGATCACCCGGCAGCCGCTGTCATCGGTCAGGCTCGACACTTTGATGGTGCCACCGTCACGGCCGGCAAAGGCGTATTTCAGCGAATTGGTCATCAATTCATTGACGACCAGGCCCGTGGGCATGGCGACATCGATCGATACCAGCCAGGAATCGACCTTCAGTTCCAGTCGCACGCCATCGACGGCATGGGCCTGCATCACCGAAGACGCGATCTGGCTGAGATAGGTGCCCAGGTCGACGGTGCTGCCGCCGGCGCCGTCCGACAGCGAGTGATAGAGCAGGCCCAGCGATTCAACCCGCCCGGCCAGCCGGTCGAACCGCTGCTTTGAGGCATCATGCGGAATGCCGCGCGATTCGAGCCGGATCAGCGCGGTGATAATCTGCAGATTGTTGCGGACGCGGTGCTGCAGTTCCTTGAGCAGCACATCGGTATCGGCGACGCGCTTGGCCAGTTCCTGGTGATCGCTCCGTTCACCGCTGTCGGCGAGAGCGACCAGCCGGAATTGCGGCGAACCATCGTCATTGGCGATGACGTTCGACCAGGCTTCGATCGCCACCGGCGCGCCATCGCGTTCGAAGGTGAACAGGCCGATATATTCGGCATCGGAGACAATGGCGTCGGCGAGCGCGCCCTTGTCATTGGCCGCCGCAGCGATATCCAGGTCATGCCAAGGCTTGCCTTCAATAGCGGCAGCAGCTTCCCCGGCGATGCGTTCGAATTCAAAATTGGCATAGGCGATGGTCTCGCCGGGAATTTCCGACACGGCGATGGCGACCGGTACATGATCCAGGAATTGCCGAAAGCGGTCATTTTCCAGTGCGGTCGCCAGAGCGGGCGTGTTCAGCAGGGATTCCATGCTGATATTGTCGGGGCTGGCGGTGCTGGCGCTGTTGTCGGCCGTCATGTGATGTCCAACATCACACATCCGCCGGACTGCGCCGAAACGTGTCGAACGGCGGCGGCGCAGGCGGTGCTGGCGCGGACGAAGAGGCAACGCATGACTGTCAGGCCCAAGGGTTTGAGGGGCGTCACGAAATTGGTTGATAGAACGGCCGCCGCCATCTGGCGAGGCATTTTGACGCAATCACTATCGTTGCGAAGGCGGAAAGATCGGGCGCCGGCGTCATGACAGCGCGGCTTCCTTTTCGGCCAGCGCCAGCCAGCGGGTTTCGGCGGCGGCCAGGTCGGCGCGGACGCGGGCGAGTTCGGCGGAGACCGCGACGAAGCGCTTGTTGTCACGGGCATACAGCGCCGGGTCGGCGAGCACGGCCTCATGGCGGCTGATGGCGGCGGTGAGCAGCTCGATTTTCTTGGGCAGGTCGGCGAGTTCACGGGCGTCATTATAGCTCAGCTTGCCGGCGGCTTTTCTGGGGCTGGCGGGGGCGTTGGCGTTGCTGGTTTTGGGGCGATTGGCGTCGCGCGCGGCGCTGCGGGCCGCCGCCATCTTGTCCCTGGCAAAGGCCGCCCAGTCCGACCAGCCGCCGACCACGGTTTCGGAATTGCCTTCGCCATCCAGCGCGACAACCATGGTGACGACGCGGTCCAGAAAGGCGCGGTCATGGCTGACCAGCAGCACCGTGCCGGCATAGCCTTCGAGGACCTCCTCGAGCAGATCGAGGGTTTCCATGTCGAGGTCATTGGTCGGTTCATCAAGGACCAGCAGGTTTGACGGCGTGGCGAATTCGCGGGCGAGCAACAGCCGCGAACGTTCGCCGCCGGAAAAGCCATCGACCGGCGCGTCGATAACCGACGGATCGAACAGGAATTCCTTGAGGTATCCGGCGATATGCTTGCGCACCCCGCCGACTTCCAGCCATTCGCCGCCATCGGCCAGCACGTCGCGCACCGTCTTGCCGACGCCATTTTCGGCATCCAGCCGCTGGCGGCGCTGATCGATGACGGTGGGGTTCAGCGTCTTGGCGCGCTTGATGACGCCGGAATCAGGCTGCAATTGCCCAAGCAGCAGCCGGATCAGCGTCGATTTGCCGGCGCCATTGGGGCCGATGATGCCGATGCGATCGCCGCGGCGGATGCGCAGGGACAGGTCGCGCAGGATCGGCCGGCCGTCAAAGGCGATGGCGGCGTGCTGGGCGTCGATCAGCACCTTGGTCTTGCCATCATCGGCGGTGGTGGCGATCTTGGCGACGGCATCGCCCGTCGTCATCGCCTTGCGTTCGGCGCGCAGTTCGATGAGTTTCGCCAGCCGGCCCTCGTTGCGGCTGCGCCGCGCGGTGACGCCGCGCAGCAGCCAATGTTCCTCGGCGCGCAATTTGGTATCGAGCTTGGAGGCGTTCTTGGCTTCCTCGGCGGCGACACGATCCGACCATTCCTCGAAACCGCCGAAACCGACTTCGGCACGGCGCAGCGTGCCGCGATCCAGCCACAGGCAGTTCTTCGTCAGCCGGGTGAGGAAAGTGCGGTCATGGCTGATCGACAGAAAGCCGCCGTTGAAGCGATCCAGCCAGTTTTCCAGCCATTCGATGGCGGCGATATCGAGATGGTTGGTGGGTTCGTCGAGCAGCAGCAGATCGGGTTGTTCGGCCAGCGCCCGCACCAGCGCGGCGCGGCGGCGTTCACCCCCTGAGGCGGTGCTGGCGTCGCGATCGAGATCGGCACCCAGCCGGCTGGCGACCGAATCGAGCAGGTGATCGGCGGGCGAATTATCGCCGGCGCGGACATAATCGCCCAGCGTGGCAAAGCCCGCCAGGTCCGGATCCTGTTCCAGCCGGACGATGCGCAGGGCAGGGGATACGGCGCGCCGGCCCTCATCAAGCTCGATCTCGCCGGCGATCAGTTTCAACAGCGTCGTCTTGCCGACGCCATTGCGGCCGATCAGCGCCAGGCGATCCCGCGCATCGATGGTCAGATCAAGGCCGCGGAACAGCCAGCTGCCGCCCTGGCGCAGGCCGGCATTTTCAAGGGTAAGGATGGGTTCGGGCATGGGGCGCTTTGGGGGACCTGTGAGAATTGTGCCGCAGGTGGCGCGGATTGGCGGCAAGGGCAAGAGCAAGGGCAAGGGCTGAGCAGATATGGCAGGGATCGCGCCAGCATATCCCGCGAATATTCATGGGCTATTCAGCGGTGGGGCGGCATTGCGGCGGGTGAAAGAGGTTCAGTCACCGTCATGTCCCGCCTGATCGCCCTGCTGTTGCTTCTCGTCGGCTTTGCTGGCCCGGTGCAGGCGGCTGGGCCGAACACGCTGCGCGACATGGTTGATGCCGGTGAGGTGATGCCGTTCGAGGTGATCCGCAACCGCATCATTGCCCAGGTGCATGGCGATTATGTCGGGGCGGAATTCGATGCCTCGGCGAAGCGCTATCGCTTCCGTTTTGTCATTGAGGGCAATGTGGTTAATATCGACGTCGATGCGCGCACCGGGCAACGCCTGTCCCGGCAAAGTTTCTAGGCATTTTCAAGGGTCATCATGCGTATTCTGGTTGTCGAGGACGAACCCAATCTGCAGCGCCAGTTGAAGACGGCGCTCGAATCGGCGGGCTATGCCGTCGATACCGCCAGCGATGGCGAGGATGCGCATTACCTCGGCAGCACCGAAAGCTATGATGCCGTAATCCTCGATCTCGGCCTGCCCGAGATCGACGGGCTGACGGTGCTCGATCGCTGGCGCAAGGCCGGGCTGGTGATGCCGGTGCTGGTGCTGACGGCACGCGACAGCTGGTCCGACAAGGTGGCGGGGCTGGATGCCGGCGCCGATGACTATCTCGCCAAGCCGTTCCAGACCGAGGAATTGATCGCGCGGTTGCGGGCCCTGATCCGCCGCGCCGCCGGCCAGGCGAGTTCGGAGCTTATTGCCGGTGGCGTGCGGCTCGATTCGCGCTCCGGCCGGGTGACGCTGGATGGTGAGCCCGTCAAGCTGACGGCGCAGGAGTTCAAGCTGCTCAGCTATCTGATGCATCACAAGGGCAAGGTGGTCAGCCGCACCGAACTGATCGAACATATCTATGACCAGGATTTCGATCGCGATTCGAACACCATCGAGGTGTTCATCACCCGCATCCGCAAGAAACTCGGCCCCGATCTGATCAGCACGACCCGCGGCCTTGGCTACAGCCTCAACGAAATCGCCTGAGGCCGTTACCGCGCCGGTAACGCTGGCCAGACCGGCGCGGCGGCGCCTGTCGGGATCGCTGCGGCGGCGCTTGTCGGGGTCGCTGCGCCTGTCGGGATCACTGCGGCTGCGGATGATCGCGCTGGCAGCGGTGTGGATCATACCGCTGTTGGGGCTGGGCGGCTATGCGCTCGATCGCGTGCTGGTCGGCGCCATTACCAGCAATTTCGACGGGCAATTGGGCTTTGCGCTCGATGGCATGATCAACGCCGCCGATCTGGACGAAACCGGTGCGGTGCGCTTCCTGCGGCCGCTGGGCGACCAGCGGTTTTCCGAACCCTATTCGGGACTGTACTGGCAGGTATCGGCAACGGGGCAGGCGGCGTTCCCGTCGCGGTCCTTGTGGGACCGGGTGCTGGGGCCCTCGCCCAGCGCCGATTGCCGGCAATTGTGCCGGTACAACAGCGATGTCTTTCCGGGGGAGCCGCTGCGCGTGATTGGCCGGGATGTGCGGCTGCCGGGATCGGCGACGCGTTTCTATTTCCAGGTGGCGCAATCGACCCGCGATCTGGATGTCCAGGTCGGGCGGTTGCGGGCGATCCTGTTCTGGTCGCTGGGCGGGCTGGGGCTGGGGCTGCTGGCGCTGGCGGCGCTGCAATCAACCTATGGCCTGTCGCCGCTCGGCCGTGTCAGCCGCGCCATTGCGGCGATCAAATCGGGCGCCGAAAAGCGCGTCACCGAGGATTTTCCCGACGAGATTGCGCCATTGGTGGGCGAGATCAACGATCTTCTGGCGCATAACGAGGCCCAGGCCGAAGCGGCGCGGCGCCATGCCGGCAATCTGGCGCATGCGTTGAAGACGCCGATGAGCGTGCTGATCGGCGAAACGCAAGGGAGGGATGATCCGCTGGCGCTGGCGGTGGCGGCGCAGGTCAACATCATGCGCCGCCATGTCGATCATCAATTGACGCGGGCACGGGTCGCCGGGCGGCGCGGCGTGTCATCGGCGCGCGCCGATGTCTGGCCGTCGATCCAGGCGATTGTACGCACCGTGGAACGCATTCACCGCGACCGGGTCACCATCGACATGGCCGGCGACAAGACCAAGATATTCCGCGGTGAACGCCAGGACCTGGAGGAAATGATCGGCAATCTGATCGACAATGCCGCGCTGCATGGCGGCGGCCGGGTGTTCGTGACGGTGGGCGGCGGGCCGCGGCAGGTGGAGATCATGGTGGAGGATGATGGCCGCGGCATCGCCGCCGCCGATCGGGACCGGCTGTTTGCGCGCGGCGAACGGCTGGATACCGACAAGCCGGGCACCGGTCTGGGCCTCGCCATCGTCCGCGAAGTTGCCGAAATCCACGGCGGCACGGTGACGCTGGATGAATCGGAGGATCTGGGCGGCTTGCTGGTGCGGCTTATCCTGCCGGCAGCGGACGGGTAGCGCGGCGGCGCAGGGCGATGCCGGTGGCGGCAAAGCCCATGATCAGCAGCAGCCAGCTGGCCGGTTCGGGCACCGGTGCGAGGCTGGATTGCAGCGTGTAGCCGTTGAAGCCGGGTGCGATTGAAAACACCGGATCGACATAGGCCTCACCCGAACCGCTGCCGAACACGCCATTATTGTTATAGCCGGTCTGGCTGAGCGTCACACTGAGCGCCACCGGATAGATGCGGTTGGGCACCAGCATGATGGTGAAGGCCGACAGGTTCCAAGCTGCCTGCACCGGCGCCGGGGCGCAGCCCGCCTCGCTGCCCGAACAGCTGCCGGCGTTCTGGATAAGCGGAAAATCGGGCGATTCACCGCCGCCCGGTGCCTGGTAGAGCGAACCGATGCGCAGGCTGGCAAAGGCCGCCATGTCGCCCACCGCGCTGGTGAAGCCGCTGGTGGTGACCAGCACGGTAACCGCCGGACCCGCCGGGCCAACCACCGAAATGCTGTAGTTGAGAAAGCCGCTGGCCTGGCCGAAGGTCTGCGAGGTGAACAGCGCGTGGAGCGAGCCGCCGTTGATGCTGTCAGCGGTGACACTGCCGCTGCCGCCGGCGGCGACCAGGCTGTTGGGCAGGGTGCCCATGCCGTTACCAAAGGCATTGCTGATGTCGAAACCTGACTGATCGGGCTTGAGGATGAGGATTTGCGACGACGCGTCATTGGCGCTCGCCGCCGTTGCCGCCAGAACCGCCACCAGGCCGGTGACCACCAAAAATTTACGCATCACTGTTCCCCCCGCGAGCATTAATAATTTTAAAGCCGATCCGGCAGGCGTCAAGCCTTGGCGGCGCTCTGGTGGTGGCGAATCACCTCATCGATGATGAAGCGCAGGAATTTTTCGCTGAATTCCGGATCGAGCTTGGCGGTTTCGGCGAGGCTGCGCAGTCGCGCCACCTGCGCTGCCTCACGCCCCGGATCGGCGGCCGGCATGCCGCTCACCGCCTTGTGACGGCCGACGGCCTGGGTGATCTTGAAGCGTTCGGCGAGCAGGAACACCAGCGCCGCATCGATATTGTCGATACTGTCGCGGTAGCCGCTCAAGATTTCGTCGGGCATCTTTGACTCTCCGGTTCCGCCGCCACCTTTGCGGCGGATGCGCGCGGGTGCAAGCGCAAGGCTTGCATGATCGGGGTGAGCGATTAAGACAAAGTTGGTGTCAGCCACAGTCCATCCCATGCGCAAACGCAGCGCCCCGTCGATCGCCGGCCTGGTGGCGCTGACTGGGCCAGGGCTGACGGCGGTCAACCATGTCATCATCGATCGCATGCAATCGCCGGTGGCGCTGATCCCGCAACTCGCCGGGCATCTTATCGCCGGCGGCGGCAAGCGGCTGCGGCCGATGCTGACTTTGGGCTGTGCCGCGCTGCTCGAATATGGCGGCGCGCGGCATTACAAGCTGGCGGCAGCGGTGGAGTTCATCCACACCGCCACCCTGCTGCATGATGATGTCGTCGATGCCTCGGGCTTGCGGCGCGGCAAGGCCACCGCCAACCGGCTGTGGGGCAATCCGGCCAGCGTGCTGGTCGGGGATTTCCTGTTCAGCCGGTCGTTCGAATTGATGGTCGAGGATGGCTCGCTGCGCGTGCTGAAAATTCTCAGCCATGCGGCGGCGGTGATTGCCGAAGGCGAAGTGGCGCAATTGACGGCGCAGCGCGACGTGGAGACCAGCGAAGACCGCTATATGGAGATCATCACGGCGAAGACGGCGGCGCTGTTTTCGGCGGCCTGCCAGATCGCTGCGATCGTCGCTGAACGCGATGCGGCGGTGGAGGCCGCGCTGGAGGCCTATGGCCGCAACCTGGGCATCGCGTTCCAGTTGGTTGATGATGCCATCGATTATGTCTCCGACGCCGATACGATGGGCAAGGACGTTGGCGATGACTTCCGCGACGGCAAGATCACCCTGCCGGTGATCCTGGCCTATGCCCGCGGCACCGAACCGGAGCGCGATTTCTGGCGCGCCGCGATGACCGGGCGGGCGGCGGGCGATGCCGAACTGGCGCAGGCGAGCGCGATCCTGGCGCGGACCAACGCCGTCGCCGACACGCTGGCACGGGCGCGGCATTATGGGGCGCGGGCGATCGATGCGCTGGCCGGCTTCCCGAACGGCCCGGCCCGGCAGGCGCTGACCGAGACGGTGGAATTTGCGATCGCGAGGGCGTATTAGCCTCTAAATCGCTTCGCCGTCGCCCACTTCGTAAAGCCGCAAATTGCGATCGGTGATCCCCAGCACCGGCCACTGCGCCCGCCACACAGCGATATGCGCCGATTGAAAATGCGCTGCCAGCGCGTCGCGATCCGCCCAGAGTTCATGGATGCGGATCAGCCCGGCGTCGGCGACATCCTCGGCATAGGCATAGGCCATGCAGCCGGCTTCGGCGCGGCTGGCGGCGATCATCGCCAGCATTGCAGGCCGGGCGTCGGCAAGCCTCGCCGTCGGCAGGCGGATGGTGCCGGTAATGAGCAGCATGGGGCATTCCTGTGCGGGCATGATGGCGGCATAGCGGCAGGCGCGCGTGGGCGAAAGCTGCGCTGGCTTGCACCGCCGCTAGCTTTCGGCGATGACGATGCCATGTTCGCCCGCCTGTATCAGCGCCCCAAAAATGCCATGCAATCGGGCCGCGCCCATATGGGTGAGTGGCTGCTCGAATTCGAACGTGAGGAGGCCCAGCGCGCCGACCCGTTGATGGGCTGGCCGGGGTCGGGGGCAACCACGACCCAGGTGCAATTGAAATTCCCCGATCGCGAAGCGGCGCTGGCCTATGCGGCGGCGCACGGCCTGACGGTGGAGATCATCCCGCTGGGGCCACGGACGCTGAAGTTGCAGGCCTATGCGGATAATTTCCGCTAGGTTTTGAGGCGGTTGGTATGATGAACCCCTCCCTCCCCGCAGCCGTTAGGCGACGCTAAGCGTCAACGGGGAGGGAGTTGTTTGTTCAGTTAAATCGAAATTACAGCAAGTTGGTATTTTGGCGTGGTTATTCGGTCACCGTCGGCTCGCTGGTATTGGGAGAGCTTGGCTTCACACCCCCTCCAGCGCCTTCATCTTGGCAATCTTTTCCCGCCACACCAGCGGCCCGGTCGCATGGACCGACTCGCCCGTCGCATCCACCGCCACCGTCACCGGCATGTTCTCGACGGTGAATTCGTAGATCGCTTCCATGCCGAGGTCCTCAAAGGCCAGCACCCGCGACGCCTTGATCGCCTTTGACACCAGATACGCCGCCCCGCCGACCGCCATCAGATAGGCAGCCTGGTGCTTCTTGATGGCGGCGATCCCCGCCGGGCCGCGTTCGGCCTTGCCGACCATGGCGATCAGCCCGGTTTTGGCCAGCATCTCCTCGGTGAACTTGTCCATGCGCGTCGCGGTTGTGGGGCCGGCGGGGCCGACGACTTCATCGCGGACGGGATCGACCGGGCCGACATAATAGATGACGCGGTTGGTGAAATCGACCGGCAGGGCTTCGCCGCGCGCCAGCATGTCGGTCATCCGCTTGTGCGCGGCATCGCGGCCGGTGAGCATCTTGCCGTTGAGCAGCAGCCGGTCACCGGGCTTCCAGGACGCGACGATCGCCGGGGTCAGCGAGTCGAGATCGACGGGGATCGCTTCCTTGGACGGCTTCCAGTCAACCTTGGGCCAATCGGCGAGTTTCGGCGGTTCCAGATAGGCCGGGCCGCTGCCATCGAGCACAAAATGCGCATGGCGGGTGGCAGCGCAATTGGGGATCATGGCGATGGGTTTCGACGCGGCATGGGTCGGCGTGTCGAGGATCTTCACATCGAGAATGGTGGACAGCCCGCCCAGGCCCTGGGCGCCGATGCCGAGATCATTGACGGCGTCGTAAAGTTCGATGCGCAATTCCTCGATTTTGCTGCTTGGCCCGCGCGCCTTAAGTTCCGCCATGTCGATCGGCAGCATCAGCGATTCCTTGGCAAGCAGCATGGCCTTTTCCGCCGTGCCGCCGATGCCGATGCCGAGCATCCCGGGCGGGCACCAGCCGGCGCCCATCAACGGCACGGTGCTGACCACCCAATCGCGGATCGAGTCGCTGGGGTTGAGCATGGCGAATTTCGACTTGTTCTCGCTGCCGCCGCCCTTGGCGGCGACGGTGATCTCCAGCGTATCGCCCGGCACCAGCTGGACGTGGGTGATGGCCGGGGTGTTGTCACGGGTGTTGGTGCGGCCAAAGGCCGGGTCGGCGACGATGGAGGCACGCAGGCGATTTTCGGGATTGAGATAGGCGCGGCGCACGCCTTCGTTGATCATTTCTTCAAGCGTTAAAGTCGCTTGCCAGCGGATATTCATACCGACTTTCACGAACGCCACGACGATGCCGGTATCCTGGCAGATCGGCCGATGGCCTTCGGCGCACATGCGGCTGTTGGTCAGAATCTGCGCGATCGCGTCTTTCGCCGCCGGGCCTTGCTCCGCCTCATAGGCGCGGCCCAGGGCGCGGATGTAATCCATGGGGTGAAAATAGCTGATATATTGCAGGGCATCGGCGACCGATTCGATGACATCTTCCTGTCTGATCAAAGTCATGGCGCGGAATCCTGCTGTTCTGGGTGTGATTGCGCCCGGATAGCCGGGGCGCGGCGGCGGGTCCACAGCATCGTGTCGCTGCCAGGCGCAAGGGGCATTTCGGGCTGTTTTCGAAAATATTTTTGCAAGGGGCGACATAAACGCCGCTTGCCTTAACGGCCAGGATAGGCACAATCTGTAGCCCGGAGACGACGCCAACCACACAGCATGTGGTGGCGACGGACGCGGGAGGGCAGACGCCGGGCAATACCGGCTGTGGAAATCGGGGATAACGCTGGCCACAGCGAAATCGGCACGTGACCCCTGTTTGTTCTCGTCCTACCATGGGAGTTACGACGGTGAGCGAGTTTCGGGCGAGTGAGGACATGATGAGCCAGGGCAGTGTGGGCGAAACGCTGGAACGCGATGCGGCGGCGGCTGTGGCCAAGCCGGCACCCAAGGCGCCGCCCAAGGCACCGGCGCGCGCCTCCAACGAGATCATGCCGTGGAAATTCCCGATCACCGTCGATCGCAGCCGGGATGCGCTGCTGACCGATTTCGGCCGGGAAACCCTCGACGACCGGTATCTGTTGCCCGGCGAAAGCTATCAGGATCTGTTTGCCCGCGTCGCCGCCGCCTATGCCGATGATGCCGGCCATGCCCAGCGGCTGTACGACCATATCTCACAATTGTGGTTCATGCCGGCGACGCCGGTGCTGTCGAACGGCGGAACCGGGCGCGGCCTGCCGATTTCCTGTTATCTGAATTCGGTGTCCGACAGCCTGGATGGCATCGTCAACACCTGGAACGAGAATGTCTGGCTGGCCAGTCGTGGCGGCGGCATAGGCACCTATTGGGGCCGGGTGCGCGGCATCGGCGAACCCGTCGGCCTCAATGGCAAGACCAGCGGCATCATCCCGTTCGTGCGGGTGATGGATTCCTTGACCCTCGCCATCAGCCAGGGCTCGCTGCGCCGCGGTTCGGCCGCCGTCTATCTCGACGTCTCGCACCCCGAGATCGAGGAGTTTCTCGAAATCCGCAAACCATCGGGCGATTTCAACCGCAAGGCATTGAACCTGCACCACGGCGTGCTGGTTACCGATGCCTTCATGGAAGCGGTGCGGGACGGCGCGCAATTCGACCTGGTCAGCCCCAAGACCGGCGAAAAGCGCGGGTCCGTCGATGCCCGCGGGCTGTTCACCAAGCTGGTTGAAACCCGGCTGGCGACCGGCGAACCCTACATCATCTTCGTCGATGAAGTGAACCGCACCATGCCCAAGCACCAGCGCGACCTGGGGCTGAAAGTGTCGACATCGAACCTGTGTTCGGAAATCACGCTCCCCACCGGCCCCGATCATCTGGGCAACGACCGGACGGCGGTGTGCTGCCTGTCATCACTGAACCTGGAGACCTGGGACCAGTGGCACGACCAGCCGGGCTTCATCGAGGATTGCATGCGCTTTCTCGATAATGTCCTTCAGGATTATATCGATCGTGCCGAGCCCGAAATGGCGCGCGCCAAATATGCCGCCGAGCGCGAGCGGTCGGTGGGCCTGGGCGTCATGGGCCTGCACAGTTTCTACCAGGCGCGCGGCATCGCCTTTGAAGGCGCCATGGCGAAATCCTGGAATCTGAAGATGTTCAGGCACATCCGCGCCCAGGTCGATCAGGCGTCGATGGCGCTGGCGGCCGAGCGTGGCCCGTGCCCCGATGCCGCCGACATGGGCGTCATGGAGCGCTTTTCGTGCAAGATGGCGATTGCGCCAACCGCGAGCATCAGCATCATCGCCGGCGGCACCTCGGCGTGCGTCGAACCGATCCCGGCCAACATCTATACCCACAAGACGCTGTCGGGCAGTTTTTCGATCCGCAACCCCTATCTCGAAAAGCTGCTGATTTCGAAATCGAAGAACAGCGATGCGGTGTGGAATTCGATCCTCGAACAGGGGGGGTCGGTCGGCCATCTCGATTTCCTCACGCCCGAGGAAAAGGCCGTGTTCCGCACCGCCTTCGAGATCGACCAGCGCTGGCTGCTCGAACTCGCCGGTGACCGTACGCCGTTCATCGACCAGGCGCAGAGCCTCAACCTGTTCATCCCGGCCGATGTCGAGAAATGGGATCTGCTCATGCTCCATTATCGCGCCTGGGAACTGGGCATCAAATCACTCTATTATCTGCGTTCGATGAGCATCCAGCGCGCCGGTTTCGCCGGCGGGGTGGAGGCCGACAATACCCCCGATGCGCCGGTGGTGCGGATGGAGATGCGGGACTACGATGAGTGTCTGGCGTGTCAGTAGCGTCCCGCCATGATCACGATTTCGCTGCTCGTCGGCATAATCGTGTCACTGGTCATCATCATGGCCGCGCCGCCGCGGGGGAAGAAAATCGCCGCCGTGGCCCTGCTGATCTGCGTGCTTTTGCTCGCCGCGCTATATTATGTGCTGGGATTGGCGACGCGCAGTTCGGGGTGAATCCGGCCGCAAGACTTTCAGGAATGCCGTGCCTGTCAGCAGGGCATGCCCGGGCCACCAGGCCCGGTACCCGGCCGGTGGCAACACCGGGCCGGGCGGCGCGGGGCCGCGCTGTCGCCTTCCACGACGCGCACAGCACGGCCCCGCGCCAATTGTTTTGCCGCCCCATCAACCCCCCCAAGGCCCGGTGAGTGCATTTCCAGATCCTGTCCCATGCCGGCCTCAAGGTCGAAGCCAATGGCGTCCAGCTCGTCTGTGACCCGTGGCTGCTGGGCAGTGCCTATTGGCGGTCGTGGTGGAATTATCCGCCGGTGCCGCGCGCCCTGGTCGACAGCCTGAAGCCCGATTACATCTACCTCACGCATCTGCACTGGGACCATTTTCACGGCCCCTCGCTGCGGCTGTTCGATCGCGCCACGCCGGTCATCATCCCCTATGACCGGTATGAACGCTTCGGCCGGGATCTGCGCGCCATCGGCTTTCACAACATCATCGAGCTGCGCCACGGCGAAAGCCACCAGCTGGCGCCGGGCTTCACCCTGCAAAGCTATCATTTCGCGCCGTTCGTCACCGACAGCGCCGC
>JANYCM010000068.1 GCA_025360285.1 Sphingomonadales bacterium | reverse complement strand
AACATGCAGCACCAGGTCGGCCGCATCGGCCCGAAGACGGGCGCGGCGGATACCCTCGGCCTCCACCGGATCATCCGTATCGCGCAGGCCCGCCGTATCAATCAACATTGCCGCAATCCCGCCAAGGTCAATTGCGACCTCAATCGGATCGCGCGTTGTCCCTGCAATCGGCGTTACAATCGCCGCATCGCGCATTGCTAAGACATTGACGAGGCTCGATTTTCCAACATTTGGCGGGCCAACTACGGCAATCGTCAACCCATCACGCAACCGCGTCGCCCGCCCGGCATCCGCCAGGCTCGCGGCAAGTTCATCGGCCAGGCGCAACAACTCACCTTTTGCCGCTTCGTTGATCCGCTCGGCAACATCCTGTTCGTCTTCGGCAAAGTCCAATCCGGCCTCTGCCTCTGCCAAAATCCCCAGGCAGCGATCTCGCCAGGCATCGGCGACCCGTCCCAAAGCCCCGCCCGCCAGTGCCAGGGCCTGGCGCTTCTGGCTTTCGGTCTCGGCGCCGACCAGGTCGGCAAGGCCCTCAACCTGCGTCAGGTCTAGCCGGCCATTGTCAAACGCCCGCCGCGTGAATTCGCCGGGTTCGGCCAGCCGCAGATCCGGCAGGGCCGTCAGTGCCGTCAGGACGCCGGCAATAACCGCCGGGCCACCATGCAGGTGCAACTCCGCCAGATCCTCTCCGCTGGCGCTCGCCGGGCCCGGAAAAACGACAACAAGCGCCGAATCGAGCACCTCGCCACCGGCCGGATTGCGCAGCGTGCGCAAAGACAGCCGCCGCGCCGCCGGGACCGCCACACCGGTCAGCAGCCGGACCGCGGCAAAGGCTGCGGTGCCGGATATGCGGATTACGGCAATCGCTGCCGGCGGCCGTCCCGATGCCAATGCCACGATTGTTCCGGTCATCATCGCTTGCCGTCAGCGCGGCGCGGCGTCATTGCGGCGGCTTGGGAATCGCCGCAAAAAACAGCTTTTGCCATTGTTCGAAACCGTCGGAAATCCCGGGCATCCAGTTGCGCGTCATCTTTTCAATATCGGCCGGGGCCAGGCCTTCGGTCATCATCGTCTTCATCTTGTCGAGATAGATGTCGTGCACCGCGGTGAGATCGGGCAGGCCAAAAAATGCCCGTGCTTCGGCTGGGGTGCATTCGATGTCGAAACTCACTTTCATGGCCGCACTCCCCGTTTGCCTCCCGTCTGGGGAAAGCAGTTATGGGGCGAAGAGTAAGCCGTTGGCGGCGCAATGTCATCGGCCATGATCTGCGGCCCGCCAGGCATAGCGTGAAACGCAAAAACGCTTGGCAAACGCGTTGAAAAACTGCCGGGCGTGGCGCAAATTGAAATGGCAGTGCCCGGCCCTTGGTCGATCGCCGAAAGGAAATTCACATGCAGGCAATCCGCTTTGATGCTGTCGGCGGCCCCGATGTCCTGAAGCTGGTCTCGGTTGATCTGCCGCCGCCTGGTCCCGGCGAGGTACGTGTCCGGCAAACCGCCATCGGCCTCAATTTCATCGATACCTATCACCGCACTGGCCTCTATCCGATGCCCTTGCCCAGCGGCCTTGGCCTGGAGGCGGCCGGCGTCGTCGAGGCGGCCGGCACCGGGGTGACGCTGACGCCGGGCACGCGCATCGGCTATTGCTGGGGGCCGATCGGCGCCTATGCCACGCATCGTAACATCGCTGCCGATCGCGTCGTCGTGCTGCCCGAGGGCGTCAGTGACGAGGTGGCCGCTGCCGGCCTGTTGAAAGGCTGCACGACCGAATTTCTGGTGGAACGCTGCGCGCGGGTGCAACCGGGGCAGCGGGCGCTGGTCCAGGCGGCGGCGGGCGGTGTCGGGCTGCTGTTGGTGCAATGGCTGAAGCATGTCGGCGCCACAGTGGTTGCCGTCGCGGGATCACCGGAAAAGCTGGCGATCGCCATGGCGCATGGCGCCGACCATGGCATCGTCCAGGGTGACACGCTGGCCGCCGACGTGCGCGCCTTGACGGCGGGGCGTGGTGTGGATGTCGTATTTGATGGAGTCGGGAAGGCGACCTTTGAGGCGTCGCTGGACAGTCTGGCGCGGCGCGGCCTGCATATCAGCTATGGCAATGCCTCGGGGCCTGTTGGCCCGGTGGATTTCAATATTCTGGCACGCAAGGGATCGTTATTCACCACCAGGCCGACGTTGTTCGACTATTACACCAACCGCGAGGAGATCGAACGCCATGCCGGCCGCGTGCTCGATCTAATCGCCGCCGGGGTGCTCAAATTGCGGATTGATCAGCGCTATGCGCTGGCCGATGCGGCGACGGCCCATGCCGATCTTGAGGCGCGGCGCACCACGGGGTCAACAGTGCTGGTGCCTTAATCCCTTGCTTTATCAACAATATCCAGCCGTTCACCCGCAAGCGCCACGAAGATCAGCCACAACCAGCCGATCATCATCATCGATCCGCCAATCGGCGCAAATGCCGCCACCCAGCGCGGCAGCCCAAGCGCCAGAAGGTTAAGGTCGGCGGCAAAGATCAGGCTGCCCAGGCTGACGGCCCAGGCGCCGCTGCGCACCAGCCGGCTATTGCGCCAGGCAAGCAGGCCGAACACCGCGGCGACGTGCGGCAACTGAAAAATCACCCCGGTCATGATCCATTCGCGCGCCTGGGGGTCTTTGATACCATGCGCGGCAAAGGTGCCAAAGGTCAGCGCCATCACGGCGTTGGCGGCGGCGAATGCCGGCAAATAGCGCGCGCCCATCAATTGGCGCCGCGCAGCAGTTCGCGTGCCGTGATCATCCGCATGATCTCGTTGGTGCCCTCCAGTATCTGATGGACACGCAGGTCCCGGAACAGCCGTTCGACAGGGAAATCCATCAGATAGCCATAGCCGCCGTGGAGTTGCAGCGCCCGGTCGGCAACTGCCATGCCGGTATCGGTGGCCAGCCGCTTGGCCATGGCGGCAAAGCGCGTCTTGTCGGGGGCATTGGCCGTCACCTTGGCGGCGGCCTGATAGAGCAGCGCGCGGGCGGCGGCGAGTTCGGTTTCCATATCGGCCACTTTGAACTGCGTCGCCTGGAAATCGGTGATCGACTTGCCAAACTGGGTGCGCTGCCGGGCATAGGCGATCGCCTCGTCAAGCGCGCGCTGGCCGCCGCCCAGTGAACAGGCACCGATGTTAAGCCGACCGCCATCCAGGCCCTGCATGGCGATGGCAAAGCCCTGGCCTTCTTCCCCAATCCGATTGGCGACGGGCACCCGTACATGGTCGAAATTCACCTGCGCCGTCGGCTGCGAATGCCAGCCCAATTTGCGTTCCGGGGCGCCAAAGCTAACGCCGGGCATGTCCTTCTCGATGACCAGGCAGGAAATGCCGCGCGGCCCGTCTTCGCCGGTGCGGACCATGGTCACATAGATGTCGTTGACGCCGCCGCCCGAAATAAAGGCCTTGGACCCGGTGACGATATAGTCATCGCCATCGCGCACGGCGCGGGTTTTCAAGGCGGCGGCATCGCTGCCGGAACCCGGTTCGGTCAGGCAATAGCTGGCGATCGTCGCCATGGTGACCAGCGATGGCAGATATTTCGCCTGTACTTCGGTGCTGCCGAAGCAATCGATCATCCATGCCGCCATATTGTGGATCGAAATAAAGGCACTGGTCGAAGGGCAGCCATAGGCCATGGCCTCCATGATCAGCGCGGCTTCCAGCCGGCCCAGTCCGATGCCGCCATTGGCCTCGCTGACATAGATGGCCGCAAAGCCCAGCTCGGCGGCGGCCTGGATTGTCGGCTTGGGATAGATGTGCTTTTCGTCCCATTCGGCGGCAAAGGGCGTGATGCGGTCGGCCGTGAAACGCCGCGCTACCTCCTGAATGGCGCGCTGGTCGTCGGTCAGATCGAATTGCATGACTATGTCCCCGTTATACCGGCCGTGGCCCGCATCGCGCTTTGTGTTCCCTAGCGCATAGGAAAGCTGGGTCAGGGGTCAAGCCCAGGATGACAGATGAATTTGTTTCGGGCATGGCCGATCCATGACTGTCACCACTTCCGATCTCGTCGACCAGCTTGTCGCCATCCACGCCGAAGCCACCGCGGCGCTGCGCGCGGCGCTGCGCGATTATCTCGATACTGGCCATGTGCCCGATGCGGCGGCGCGGGTGCGCGGTGATTGGTCCTACCCGGAACTGCGCGTTGCCTATGCCGGCAATGATGGCACCGAACGACCGGTGCGGGCCTTTGCCCGGCTCAACCGCCCCGGCAATTACGCCACGACAGTGACGCGCCCCGAAATGTACCGCGCCTATATCATCGAACAGCTCGATCTGTTGATGGCCGATTATGCCGTCACCGTGACGACCGGGCGCTCCGATGTCGAAATTCCCTATCCCTTTGTTCTGGATGGCGCCACCGACCTTCGGCTCGACGCGGTGGCAGCGGCCGATCTGGCGCGTTGGTTCCCGACGACCGAACTTCAGGCGATCGGCGATGAACTGCCCGACGGACTGTGGGATGAAAGCCTGTCCGATACCCGGCCGTTGGCGCTGTTCGATGCGCCGCGCACCGATTTTTCACTGGCACGCTTGAAACATTATACCGGAACGGCGCCAGAGGATTTCCAGCACTATATCCTCCTGACCAATTACCACCGCTACGTGGATGAATTCGTCCGCTGGGGGGCAACCCAGCTTGGCAGGGGCGGCTATGACCGGCTGGCCTGCCCCGGCGGGCTGGATATTTATGCCGCCGATGCAACCCCGGAACGTGCTGCCGACGATGTTGCCTGGCGCAAATATCAGATGCCGGCTTGGCACCTGACGGCACCGGGGCGCGTCGGCATCACATTGGTCAACATCGGCGTCGGCCCGGCCAATGCCAAGACGATCTGCGATCATCTCGCCGTGCTGCGCCCTGAAGCCTGGTTGATGATCGGCCATTGCGGCGGACTGCGGCCCAGCCAGCGAATCGGTGATTATGTGCTGGCCCACGCCTATTTGCGCGATGACCATGTTCTGGATGACGTGTTGCCACCCGAAATCCCGATTCCGGCGCTGTCGGAGGTCCAGAAGGCCCTGCAGACGGCGGCCGAGGCGGTAACCGGGGCGGCCGGTGAGGCGTTGAAACCGCGGCTGCGCACCGGGACGGTGGTGACCACCGATGATCGCAACTGGGAATTGCGCTTTTCGCGCTCGGCCTTGCGCTTCAACCAGTCACGCGCCGTCGCCATCGACATGGAATCGGCAACGATTGCCGCGCAGGGCTATCGTTTCCGTGTGCCCTATGGAACGCTGTTGTGCGTCTCGGACAAGCCGCTGCATGGCGAGATCAAACTGCCCGGCCAGGCCAACCGCTTCTACGAGGGGGCGATTTCCGAACATCTGCACATCGGCATCGAAGCGGTCAAACTGTTGCGGGATGCGGGGCCAGGGCTGCATTCGCGCAAACTGCGGGCGTTTGACGAGCCGCCGTTCCGGTGAGGGCGCAGGCGAAATGCACCTGTCCTACTTGAACCATATGGGCTATGATGCGCTCTGAAGCTGCTCTGTGACATCTACAGACATTGAACTTGAAGCGGCGGCGCCTTGCGGGCGGCCCCAAAGACCCGGCGAAAAGTGCCGAAACAGGAAAATAAGAAAAATATTAAAACTTTGGTAACCAATGTGGGGGTCAAAAAATCGATCATCGACGGTGGGCGTTGGATCATGGAGTAACCAGCGGAAACCCCGGCTTGGGCGGCTGGAAAAGGCCCATGAAGCGCTGCAAGACCGCTGGGTCGCCCTCGATCTGCAATTTGCCGGCTTGCAGCAGATCGATCACCTTGGCCTGGCCGCCGACCATGGCAATCAGCGCCAGGCGGGGCACAATTAGCGTGGCATCGGCCTTGTCGGCGGCGCCTTGCTCATGGATCATGACGCCATTGGCGATCGTCACCAGATGCCGCTCCTGCTGATCGGGGATGACGAAGGCGACGGTGAAGGCCGGCCCCATGGCGCGTTCCGGCACGACACGAACGCTCATCGTATCAAGCAGTTGTGCGACTTGAAGATTGGCAGCGATGGCATTGGCGCTGACCGCCGGCGCCGGCCGAACGCCTTCGCGCAGCTCCTGCGCCCCGGACAGGTAGAAATCGCGCCACGGTGAGGCTTCGGCGCGATAGGCTAATTGCTCATAACGCTGCGCCAGCGCTTCCTTTGCGGCGGCATTGGCGGGATCGGCACGCACGACATGGGCATAGAGCGTGGCCGCCCAGCGGTCGTCACCCTTGGTGGCGGCGCTGGCGGCCAGTTTCATTACGTTCTTCGCGCCGCCCATTGCCGCGACATAATCGGCCGCCAGCAGGTTACGTGGCAGCTGATCAAGATTGACCGGATCGCCATCGAACGACCCGAGATAGCGCTGGAAAACCGCCCGGGCGTTGAATTTCAACGATCCATAATTCGGCCGGTTGAACCAGGCGCGGGCCAGGGGCGCGGGCAGGGTTATGGCTTCGGCGATTTCGGCGGCGTTGAGGCCATCATTCATCAACCGCACGCTCTCATTGTGAACAAAACTATAGGCCTGAGCGTGGAGCAGCAGGTAACGGCTGATCTCCGCCGACCCCCAGCGGGGCCAGAAGTGCGAGGTGAACACCACGTCGGATCGGCCCGCATAGTTCCGTCGCGCTTCGAGAAGATAGGCAGCCCAACCATGGGCATCGCGCACCAGAGCCCCGCGCGGCGTTAGCAGATTGTGCATCGCGCCATTGGCATTTTCCGCCATGCACAAGGCGCGAAGGTCAGGCAGGTAGAAATTCATTTCCGCCGGGGCTTCGGTATTGGGCGTTAATTGAAATTCGAAGCGCACACCATCAATGGTGCGGGTGTCGCCGTTGCCAGTGATGCTGTCGTTCGGCGGGATAAGGCCGATGGTGCCGGCAAAGCGGGTAGTGCCTAGCCCTGATGACACATGGCCGGCGGGGCCGCGCGGCAGCAATATGCCGAACATATATTCGGCCCGTCGCAGCATCGCCGGCCCGGCGATGACATTTTCTGAAATCGCCTCTGCCATGAAGCCGGCCGGCGCCAACACCCTGATTTTGCCGGAAGCCGCATCGGCCGGATCAATAACGCCAGGCGCGCCGCCGAAATGATCAGCATGGCTGTGGGTATAGATGAGAGCCGTCACCGGCCGCGGACCAAGCGTCTGGTTGACCAGCGCCAGAGCGGCCTTCCCCGCCTCGACCGTGGTAAGCGGATCGACCAGGATCCAACCGGTGGCACCCCGGATGACCGTCATGTTCGACAGGTCATAGCCACGTACTTGCCAGATACCGTCCTTCACCTTGAACAGCCCGGCCTTGGCGAGCAGCACGGCGTTGCGCCACAGGCTGGGGTTGACCGTCGCCGGGGTAGGCCCGGCAAATTGCGCGTCACCCGCGAAGTCACGCAGAATATTGCCGTCCTTGCCAAGGATTTGCAGAGTCGGCGGCGCAGCGATCAGGTCGCGGTTGGCGAAGTCGAAATCCTGCCGGTCTTCCCAATTCAGGCCGGCCGCCAACCGGGCGTTGTCGGCGATTGTGGCGGGGCTGGCCTGCGGCGCGTTAGCGCTGGCGGCAGACAGGGCAAGCGGCAAAAGATAGTGGATCATGCCATAGCGTAAGCCCGTCGCCGCGGGCTGCAAACCCCGCGTTTCTGATCAGCCGAAGCTTCAATGGCGACGGAACAGCGCCTCGCCCTGTTCCAGTGCCGTGCCCGGCACCGCTGGCTCGCCATGTTCGGCCACATGGGCGGCGGCGCTGCGCTCGGCCTGCAATTGTTCGATCAGCGCGGCGCGATCTTCGCCCAGTTTTTCCATATTGGGGCTGGTATCGATGCCGGCCTTTTTGGCGGCGGCGGCGACCAGCGCATCCATTTCGCGCTGGCTGGTGAGGCCCAGCGTCACAGGATCGCGTGGCTGCAAATTCGTGTAATTCCAATGGCTTTTATCACGAATGGCGGCGATCGTTGTCTTGGTCGTGCCGATCAGTTTGGAAATCTGGTTGTCGGTGATTTCGGCGTGGTTCTTGATGATCCACAAGATGCCATCGGGCTTGTCCTGGCGCTTGCTGACCGGCGTATAGCGCGGGCCAGTGGTGCGGCGCGACTGTTCGGGCTGGCGCGACAGTTTCAGCACATGGTCGGGGCTGGCCTGGCCGCGATCGAGCTCGTCCTGGGTCAATTCGCCGTTGCGAACCGGGTCACGTCCGGCCAGCTTGGTGGCCGCCGTATCATCGGCAATCGCTTGAACTTCAAGGATATGCAGGCCGCAGAAGGTGGCGATCTGTTCAAAAGTCAGCGCCGAATTGTCAACCAGCCAGGCGGCGGTGGCATGCTGCATCAAGGGATGGGTGGGAGCGGCCATTTTGGCAAAACCTTCGTCTGAAAACGGAAACAGCCGCCCCTTTTCGGAGCGGCTGAGCAAATATCATTCTAGAGCGCCGGGGCGATCGGCGCAAGCGGAGTCAGTGACCATTGCTTTCTACAGCTATTTCAAGATCTTAAAGCGCTTTCCGTCTGATGCATATAATCGCGGCGGATCGGCAGGGTGTCGCGGCGCTTGGTCAGCTGAATCTGGACATTCATATGGACATCATTGTTGAAGGCAGACATGGCGGCGGCGAGGTAGAACATCCACATCCGGTAAAAACGTGCGTCGTAAAGTCGTTCAATTTCAGCCTGTTGTGCGGCACATCTGTCATACCAATGGCGAATTGTGCAGGCATAATGCAGCCGCAAAATCTCGATATCAGTGACCCAGAGCCAGGCCTTTTCAATGGCGGGGATAATTTGCGACAGGGCGGGGGAATAGCCGCCGGGGAATATGTATTTGGCGGTCCAGGGGTCAGTTGCGCCGGGGCCATCGGCGCGGGCGATGCTGTGGACCAGAGCAACGCCGTCAGTTTTCAACAAGCGCTCGATCGTATTGAAATATTCGCGGAAATGCGGCAAACCAACATGTTCGAACATGCCTACTGACACAATACGGTCGAACTGCCCGGTCAGGCTGCGATAGTCGATCAGTTCAAATTTTACCTTGTCGGCGATGCCCATGTCTTCGGCCTTGGCGCGGGCGTATTTCAACTGTTCTTCTGAAAGCGTCACGCCCAGAACTTCGGCGCCCGAAACCTTGTGGATATAGCGCGCCAAACCGCCCCAGCCGCAGCCGATATCGAGGATTTTCTGCCCTGGTTTCAGGTCCAGCTTGGCCGCGATATGCGCCAGTTTGGCTTCTTGTGCTGCATCCAACCCCATGGTTTCATTGTCAAAATAGGCGCAGCTATACTGGCGATGGGGATCGAGAAACAGGTCATACAGCCGGTCGTCGAGGTCATAATGGTGGGCGACGTTGCGGCGGGAGCGGCGGGCGAAATTGATCTGATCGAGCTTGGCGGCGATGCTGGCCTGGCGCCAGAGGGCGAAACGCACCGGATTATCGCGTTGCCAGCGCAGATTCCAGGTAACGATATCAATGAGTTGGCGTATGTCGCCTTGCTCGATGAGCAGCCTGCCGTCCATATAGGCCTCTCCGGCGCCCAGGGCGGGGTTGAGGGCGATGGCACGGGCGGTGGCATTGGTGGTCAAGCGTATGACAACAGGGGCTTTTTCGGGCGTCGGTGCGCCGTAAACATGCGCCTTGCCGGCGGCATCGATCACCGTCAGCGGGCCGTGGCGGATCATCTTGGTAAACAGGCGATCGAGCAGGAACATGGTGCTTGTGTATCGCGGTGACAGCGCCGGGGCCAGAGCGCCACGGGGAAAACCCAGCAATTTCGGGTAGGGTTGGCGGCTTTTCACGGGGCGTGGCGGGGTGTGGGCGGGTCGGCGGCCGGGCGCGGCGGTATCGCGGCCGGGTTTGGCGGGGCTGACTCGGGGCATGGCCAAAAAGACCTACAAATCCAACAAGTCACGAAATTTGCTTTTTGTGATTGTTAAGCGCTATACTGTGTTTGCGATGATTCGGCGAAGGAACCAAAAATGGACTGGCAAACGCGCATCCCCGCGGCGCTTGGCAATGCCCTCAAACCCGCGCCGCGGGCGCTGCTGCTGGCGGTCATCCGCCACGCCGCGCCCATCGATCGCGAGGGCTTGGTCTGGCAGGCCGGCAAGGCGGCGGTGCTCGCTGATCTTGCCGGCGACGGCGACACGCCCAGTGCCGAGGCGCAGCGCAGCCGGCTGCGCTGGATCAAAGAAGCCATCACGGCGCTCAACCTGCCGGGGGTGGGCGGCGCGGCGCTCGCCCTGCGGTCCCGCAAGGGGCAGTTCGAGATCCGGGTGAATAAGGACCTTGCCCCCTCCGCCGATGCCGTCGCGCAAAATGCCGCCGGCGCGCTGGCCGAAAAATCGAGCGATGCCGATACCGACATTCCGGTCGCTGACTATCAGGCGCCGCTGCTCGTCGATAACCGCCCGCACCATATCGTCTTCATCAGCCACGCCCATGAAAGCCCGGCGACCGAAAAAATCGTCATCGCCTTCGCTACCGAATTGCGTCGCAAGTTGACCGATCTGCCCATGGCTTATCGCGAGCGCTTCAAGGTCGGTTTGTGGATCGACCATTTCGACATGCGCGGCACCCAGGCCTATGAAGGCCAGACCGATCCCATCTGCGCCAAGGCGGCGTTCGGGCTGTTCCTGCTCAACGACAAATTTTATGGCAGCGCGCCGTGCCAGCGTGAGAAGAGCCATTTCGCCGGCCATGATCGCTACATCCAAATGCAATTATCCGGCAATTTCGGCGACGGCGACCAGGCGCTGCGCAATCACCCCGTCTATCCGATGGCGTGGCGGCCGAACCTTCCCAATCTGCTCACGCTGTGGAAGCGCGGGGAGCCTGTTCGTGACGATTTCCTCACCCATTTGCGCAACGAGATTTGCAAGGCGCTCGCTGATCTGCCGGTGCCACCGGGTGATGCCAGTGACGCGGACGCGCTGGCGCCTGCATCGGGTGCTTTGCCCGCACCGCCCGCCGCTGCTCGCGCCAAGCCAAGAAAGCTGGGCCCCGGCCGGCGCCGGGGTGACGGTTTGGATCGGGGTGACGGCATCGAGGGAGCGCCGGATCCGCGTTTTGAAGAGATTCTCGGCGATGCCCATGGCCTTGATCCCGAGCTTGTCGCCGACAAAACCGAAAAGCCGCAGATCACGCCGGAGGAAGGCGGCGAGACCAGTGAAGATGCCATCGAGCGGCTGACCGATTGGGCAATCAATCCCGAAAGCCCCAACCGCCTGATGGCACTGCTCGGCAGCTTCGGCGCCGGCAAGACGACGACCAGCCAATTGTTCGTGCGGCACTTGCTCGAACAGCGCAAAACCGATCCGGCGGTGCCGGTGCCGGTCTATCTCGATCTGCGGCGGCTGAATGAGCTGTACAAACAGGATGATCCCGGCCTGCCGGTGGCCGAACTGATCCGCCTGTCGCTGCATCCCGATGTGCGGGACCGGGTTGAAGCGGCGCTATTGCTGGCGTTCCTGCGCACCCAGCCGTGCGTGGTGATTTTCGACGGGCTGGATGAAATCGGCACGCGGCTGGGGCCGGAACGGCTGGCCAGCCTGTATCGCACGATGCTGGAGGTGGTGCCGGGCGCGGCGTGGAATGCCGACCGGTCGGGGCAGAAGGCCGATTGGGCG